>JAKORR010000249.1 GCA_029777735.1 Armatimonadota bacterium
CAGCTATCGTCGGCTTCCTGCTGAGTGGGACGCTGGCCAGGCCCCATGGACTGGGTCTGGTGAGCTCGGTGGAGGAAGTCGAGGATTTGGCAGAGATCGGAGTCGTCCTCCTCTTGTTCACCATCGGCCTGGAGTTTTCCCTGCGACGAATGGTGCAGATAGGTCGGCTGGTGGTGGTGGGTGGTGCCCTGCAGGTAGGGCTGACCATCGCCGCCATAGGGGCCCTTTCGCGCGCCTCGGGCCTGCCAGGGCCTGAGTGTCTGTTCCTGGGCTTCCTGGCCTCGCTGAGTAGCACCGCGATCGTGCTGAAGGTGCTCCAGGAGAGAGGTGAAGTGGACAGCCCCCACGGACGGGCGCTCCTGGGGATTCTAATCTTCCAGGACATCATAGTGGTGCCCATGATGCTGGTCACGCCGCAGTTGGGCGGGAAGGCCATCGTCGGCGCTTCCGGACTGCTCTGGCTTCTGGCGAAGGCCATCGTCGTTGTGGGCCTAATGCTCCTGGCTGCCCGCTGGGCCGTTCCGGCGCTCCTGTACCAGGTTGCCCGGACGCGGAGCAGGGAACTGTTTCTGCTGACGATTGTCATCACGTGCCTGGTGGCTGCGCGAGCCACGTACGCGGCGGGGTTGTCGCTTGCCCTGGGGGCCTTTCTGGCCGGTCTCGCCGTGTCCGAATCCGAGTACAGCCACCATACCCTTGGCGGCATCCTGCCCCTGCGTGACATCTTCACGAGCTTTTTCTTCATTTCCATGGGAATGCTATTGGACTTGAGCTATCTGGGAGGCCACCTGCTGTGGGTGTTGGGAGTCGCCGCAGGGGTAATGGTCGTAAAGGCCCTTTTGGCGACCATTGCCGCCTTGTTGCTGGGATTGCCCCTGAGGACGTGCCTAATAACCGGCATATCCCTGGCGCAGGTAGGCGAGTTCTCCTTCGTCCTTTCCAAGGAGGGCATTGATGTGGGGCTGCTCGGGGGCGACCTCAGCCAGCTCTTCATCGCGGGTTCCATTGTGACCATGAGCGCTACGCCTTTCATGATCTCGGCGTCGGTGCGTTTAGCCGAGGTAGTCTCTCGGCTGCCTGTGTTCCGGCGCCTAGCTGAGCGTCGCGATCCTTTCGATACCGAGGATACTAAGGCCTGGCGGGATCACTTGGTCATAGTGGGCTTCGGGGTCAACGGGCGCAATGTTGCTCGCGCGGCTAAGTTGACGGGGATACCGTACATCATACTCGAGATGAACGCCGAGACCGTGCGTGAGCAGCGCGCTCTCGGCGAGCCCATTTACTACGGGGACGCCACGCACGAGGCAGTGCTGCGCCATGCCCAGGTTCAGGAGGCCCGGGCCGTAGTGGTGGCAATCAACGACCCTGCTGCAACGCGGGCCATCACCCGGGCGATCAAGGAAATCAACCCGGCAGTGCATCTCATCGTGCGCACCCGCTACGTCGCAGAAATGCGTCCTCTATATGATCTAGGCGCTGACGAAGTCATTCCCGAGGAGTTCGAGACTTCTGTAGAGATCTTCTCACGTGTGCTGGCTGCGTGGCTGGTGCCTGAGGAGGAGATTATTGCGGTCGCTGAGGCCCTGCGGGCCGAGGGATATGAGGCTTTTCGCGCGCCCGCTACACGCTCGGCTGGGCCGGTTAGATCCGC
>JAKORR010000250.1 GCA_029777735.1 Armatimonadota bacterium
CAGGTCGTTGCCATCGACTGGCCCCAAGACCTGCCACCCATAGGCGCGGAAGCGAGCACCTACGTCCTCCAGGAACACAAGGTCGGTGGAGCCCTCGATCTGGATGCCGTTGTCGTCGTACAGGTAGATGATCTTGCCCAGTCCCAGCGTGCCCGCGAGGCTCGCGGCCTCGGCACTTACGCCCTCCTGGAGGTCACCGTCAGAGACTATTGCATAGGTGTAGTGGTCGATGATTTTATGCCCGGGCCTGTTGAAGACGGCACCCAGGTGCCGCTCGGCGACAGCCATGCCAACCCCCGAGGCAAAGCCCTGGCCCAGTGGGCCGGTGGTCATCTCTACACCGGGTGTCTTGCCATACTCAGGGTGCCCGGGCGTTTTGCTCCCCCACTGACGGAAGTTGATGAGCTCCTCGAGAGGCAAATCGTAACCCGTGAGGTAAAGTAAAGAGTAGAGAAGCATTGAAGCGTGGCCGGCTGAGAGAATGAAACGGTCGCGATCGGGCCAGGCTGGGTTGGCCGGGTTATGCTTCAGAAACCGGTCCCACAGTACGTAGGCCATGGGCGCCATGCCCATCGGCGCGCCCGGGTGGCCTGATTTGGCCTTCTCGACGGCGTCCGCCGAAAGAAAGCGAAGCGTATTGATGCACAGTTGGTCCAAGTCAGCTCTGCTCATGCTCATTCTCCTTCATCTCCTGCGGTCAGGGAGTGACCTCACCTCTCAGGGTGCCGGAACCCTCTCTCGTGTCACAGGTCAGCCAAGGGATGGATTTAGGTGTCCCTGCGCCTAGTTGACTGAGCCCTTTAGAGGCTGCGTGGATGTCTTCGTCTCGTCGTGCCTACGCGTCAGTGCTGCAAGCTCTGCCAGGTCCAGTAGCGGATCTCGCGTTTGCTCGTGCCCCATGCCTGGAGCCAGGCCTTTAGGCTCATCTCCACTTCGGCGTGCTCAGGCTTACCCGCAGGTTGTGAAACTCCACAAGATCTTGCTGCAGGTCGTACAACTCCACAGCGGAAGGCTTGCCAGGCCTATCGTAGACCTCCCTAATGAGCGTGTTTGCCAGTGAAGCGTCACGCGACGCGGCCCAGGCCGAACACCCATCCACGCCCTTTTCAACATGAGCCACACAATTGTAGTACTCCGCCACATTCTCGCAGACCTTGGGCGTGTCGATCCCCAGGAAGTCAAAGGGCTCCACTTCGTCCGGCTTCAGTGGCCTCTCGGACCAGTCGGCCACTTGGTTGAGGAATGGGCGGTGCGGGTCCATGTAGTTAACCATCAGGAAGGGCTGGCCCCCAACATCCCACAGGAATCTATCTACGGACTGCGTGACCTTCGCCACTTCTCTTGTCTGGCCAGGCTTGACTTCGCTGAACCAGTCGAAGGGAGAAGCTGTTGCAGGGTTGACGTGTATCTTGCCGATCACGCCAGTCTTGTAGCCCGTGGCCTTGAGGAGCGAGGGTATGGTCGGGTAGGCTGCCGTCATCGAGTAGCCCAGGTGGGCTATCTCCACCTGCCCGTTCTGGCGCGGGTATAGGCCCGTGAAGATGCTACTGCAGGAAGACTGGGTGACGCAAGCATTGATGAAGCGCGCGCCCTCGTTCGCCAGTCGATCGAGGTTGGGCGTGGGCGCAGCGCGATCGCCATAGCAGCCAAGCTGAAGGCCCCGATCATCGGCAGTAATCAGCAGGGCGTTCGTCTGCTCCGACTCCTCAGCCGCCCAGGCGCCGCGCAGGACCATCCCTGCCGCTACGGCAAGCGCAGAACAGCAGTATCCACGGCGATCTGTAGGCATGCCCCGCATTGGCGTACTTGCTCTCCCTGATAGAACCTGTAAGCCCTAGCGTCTTGTATGCCCCTGAATATACCTTGCCAGACGATGAGGGCACAACGCCCCACCGTTCCCGACGCTCCAAGCCCTCGGCCGCGGCCGCGCTCGACGGGGCAGCAGACCTTGAAATGGCCAAGACGGACTCGAAGCCTTTGAGCGTGTCTAAGCGGAAAGATCAGCGAGGGCGTGCACAAACGCTACCACGAGCTGGTGTACCGGCTGGCGGAATACTGAGGGGTACGACGGGAAGCCAGCGCTAGGTTCCTGCGCAGCGATACGCGACGAGCCGAGGCCCGAGCACTCGCCGGCAGAGAGAATATCCATACTGGGCCATGCGACTCAGGTGTTGGCACGGGCTTGTGGACCGCTAGATGAAGATCTTGTAGTTCTGGCGGCCGAGCAGAGGTCCAAGAATGGCCCAGATAGACCCCACGAAGTAGTCGCCAGTGATCATCCCCATGAAGAACCCCAGGCCCTTGCGGTGCGCCGTTTGCCCCCAGTAGCGCATGATTACCAGCTTGATGAGCCAGCTGACGAAGAAGGCGAACCAGAAGTAGTCCATGGCAAAGGATATGGCGAGCGCGTAGCCCGCCGGGTGTAGCGGCAGACTGGCGTACCTATAACGCAGCGACTTGAGGGCGACGACGATGATGCCGCCCACGACCATGGCCGCCACGCGCGTGTAGTCAGTGCCCGTGGGGTTGCCCAGCCACGAGGCCAAGCGGTTGTAGGTCTCCCAGCCGACCCAGGCCTTGAAACCCTGACAGCGGGCCGCAGCCCCCTCGTCGAAGGTCACCGACAGATTCGCCCAGTAGCTGAAGACTATGGCGAAGACGGTCGCCACCACCATTACGCCTGCCAGCCATCGCAGGTTCAAGTCGGCGTACTCGGCCATCTTGAAGCCTTCAAGCTGGCACGGCATGGGGTGGCACCGGTAGCAGCGGTTGAACCAGTAGGTAGTAGACAGGGCCGTCAGGTCCTGAACGCTCAGGCCCCTTACCCCCACAACCTCCACGATGATGCGGTGCGGGTTCACGAAGTAGATTTCGTGGGGCGTGCCAAGCTCGGCGCGCACGCGAGTTATGGCTATGGACAGCAGGTAGTAGATCACAACGAAGAAGAGCCAGGTGGGTACGGACATCCCAGCGCGTGTGGAGAAAACGGTTAGCACCGCGACACCGGCCACGAGCCCGATGGCCGCCCAGCGATAGGGCATAGGCTCCTCGTCGTCTCGCAGAGAGGTCTTGCCACCCATCAAGTGCTTCCAGACTTCTCTCAGATGGCTGCTGCTCGCGACAAGCGCCACGATGCCCAAGGCCAGCCATGCGCCAGACGCCTGTTGGTCCAGATACGGGGCTCCGGCCTCGCGCATGCCAACAAGCGATGCCACTACACGCTCGAGCTTGGCCACCACGTAAAAGAACCAGCATGAGAAGGAAAGATCAAGCGGCAGAAAGAAGGCGAGGCCTATGGCAAAGGGGTACATAGAGATGCGTGTGGAGCCCATGGCCTGCAGATGAGGCGACTGGAAGTGCTGGAGCAGCTCGTAGAGCTTGATATACTTGAGTTCGGGGACGGCTGGGATCCAAGCGTGGAGGCCGTTGATGATATCAATGACGGCTGCGACGCCAAAGCCGGCCCACATCAGTGGGTTCCGGAAGAAGCGGAAACTCTCCTGGCCGCGCGTCAGCTCGAGGGGCAGGACAATAAGCGGGTAGGCCAGATGCTCGTGTTCCGTCCAGTGCTTGCGCACTAGGACGTTAATGCAGAGCATGACCAGGATGAGTGCCACCATGAACCCTCCCCAAGCCGCCAGCGGGACGAGGAAGGGGCCAAGGTTCTCAGGATGCCACCACACCGCGCCACCCTCATAGAAATTTCGCAGCGCGGTCTGATCGGAGACCGTGAGCCACCCAGGCAGGTGGCCAAGGAACAATTCCTCCCATTTGTTTTCTGCCGTGGCGAAGCGGAAGGGATGACCTACCGCCCCGAAGAGATTCTGGACCATGTCGTGCCCAGCCAGTGTCTCCGAGATCACGACCATCAGGTAGATGACCAGAAGCTCAGGCTGGCTGAAGGCGACGCGAGGAAGAAACCGCACGAGCAGGAGGTTAAGCCCCGCCAGGACGATGAGCATGAAGACAGGGGTAATGAACAGAGGCAGACAGGAGCCGTCGAGCGAGTACCAGCGGACCTCGACGACGGTCACCCAGTACACGTTCACCAACATCAGCGCCAAGCCGATAAAGATGGCGCGCAAAGTGACGCCCCGGGTCAGGAACCCTGCGGTCGCGGATGCCTTGGCCCTGGTGTCAGATCCCCTGGTCGGTGTCATCAATCGCACCGCAAACGGCCCTTTGCGTAGCTAGGTCGGAGACAAAAAGAAGCGGAGCCACCGCTGCGGCTCCGCCTCTAGGGTCCCGCTTCTCGCCAGCATACTCAAAATCGTACCCGCATCGCACGCGGCGGGCAAGCCGGCACGCATAGCTCGCAGGCCACACAACGGTCGGTATCGAACACCACCTTCTGGCTCTGGTAGTCCTCGATGCGCAGCGCCTTCGTCGGGCAGACGACTACACAGTGGCCACAGTGGGTGCACCTTTCCTCGTTTCGTACCACATCGTGCTCAAGCGGCTGGGTGCGAACTCCATGTTCCTCGACCCAAACCAACCCGCTCTCAATGTTCTCTTCGGTTCCTTCCAGCCCTACGACCATCAAGCCTTCCTGGTCAGGAGTTATGCTAGCCCGCAGGATATTGACCGTTATGTCGAAATCCCGTACCAAGCGCGAGATAATGGGTTCGTCTATGAGCGTACGTGGATAGTGAAGCACAACTCGTCGTTCAGTCATTTACATTACCTCCTGGCGCAAGGGTGGTCGCTCCCGCAGCGGCTTGCATCGCTTGCCGCTTTCTGCCGAGGGCAGCAGCTCCACCGGTTGGGTCAGGAGGAACTCCCCGGCCTGGATCTGCTCCTTAAGCAATCCGGCGATTTCCCTGGCCCGTGGGTAGCTAGACAGGGCCGCTGTGGGGATTTCCTTGCCGCGGAAGTTGATCTTGCCGCTCCGCAGCTCAGCGTAGCTGACATGCCCCAGCGGCTCCCCGGTGCCCTCCGGGTAATCGCGGCCGTAGTCGATTACCGGGGCTACGATTTCTGCGTCACTGACGGCCGTGAAACGCGCCATCTCCTCATCCAGGATCGGGATAGGTATCCCGAGGCCCACAGCCAGTGACACTCCATAGCCCTGGAGGCTGACACCAACGATCCACTTCGGGTCCATCCGCATCATATCGCCAACTGTGGCAAGTGTGCCCGCCCCGCCGCGAGGCACACCGTTGGCACCACGTGGCACCGAGGGATCATGCTGCGTTCCGGGCCAAAAGACGTAACCCTGGGCTCCGCCTAACCAGATGCGTGTGCCGATGCCAATGGTCCGGAAATATGGGTCGTTGAGCAGTGGGCTGAGCTGACCGGCCGAAGAGTAGTTGGCAGAACCCAAGTCGGCCTTCACGATGCCCAGGTAGGTATAGATGTCCC
>JAKORR010000251.1 GCA_029777735.1 Armatimonadota bacterium
AAGACGCACGTGACGCGCGACTGTCGGCTCAAAGTGCAGCGTCAGTTCCCGCCCAATCGTGGTGCCCTCGACGAAGGCCTTCCATTCTTCCGACCCTGCGCTCGAGCCGAAAGGTCTGCACACGGTCGTATGCCTAGCTGATGAAGGCTCGGCTGACAGTAGTCTCCGCGCCAAGGTCCACCCCCAACATGGCCTGGTGGATGCCGTAGTCCGCGGTCAAGTGTGTATCTGGATCGTCATCCAAGGCCTTGTCCGGACTATAGCCGGCCATGTCTGGAAAGCGTTCAAGGCCGTGGCAGGCTTGCCAAAGGCCAGGGACCCCGAGGGCAGCTTGCCCACCGTGGCCTCAAAGGCCGGGCCCTCCAGATACTCAGCGCTGGCCTGCAGATAGGTCTCCTCGTCGGCTGCGGCGCCTTGATTCTGGGCACGTGCAGTCGGAGCTGCCAGAAGCACGAGGCAGACTGCTGCGGTCGCTTTCCGGACGCCCCAATGTAGGGGTGCTACTAGTCCCATGCTCTCATCCGAGTGCAGCGCCGCACAGTCACCGCGTCGCCCAAGGGACGCAGCCTCCCTGGCTGGTCGCGATCAGGGGGCAACGTACACGCGAAGGTCGTCTATGTAGCTGATACCAGGAGGTCCGAGCTCGTTGTACTCTGTGTTGGTCCCATTGTTGGCAATCTTGCCTATTAGCAACCATTTGTTGCCCGAACTGTTGAACCTCTCCGTGCGTAGAAGGGTCCAGGTCTTGCCGTCCCGCGAGGCCTCTGACAGAACCCAGTCGCCTGCCAGGCGGAGGCGCAGCCAGTACCACGTGTCTGCCTCGTAGCCATCGACGAGCGTCTGGTTGTTGCTGCGGTCAAGGCCTATTCGATCATCGGCACGGGCATTGAGGCGCAGGAAACGGTCGCCCACCCGCAGGGCAATCCCAGGGCCCCACGACATTCCACCGTTGGAGGGGCACTTGGCGCGGCACTCGACGGCCACCGTCCCCTCGGGCAGTGGACGCTCCAGGTAGGCACAGGTGTTGCAGCGGCTTCGGATCTCGAGCATGCCATCATGGACAGCCAGACTGCCACCGCTGTTCGCGCTGAAGTAGGCCCTCCAACCACCCGGCGCGTCTAAGTACACAGGCTCAGCCGGCGGTTTGACCTGCGGCCTTGCGTCGGCCGGTGGTGGTTCGGCCTTGGCCAGCGTGCCCTCCTGCCCGAAGTCCTCTGTGTAGGCCACCTGCAGGCCGTCGACGCCCTTCCCAAGCGCCTCGGCGAGAAGGCGACGTGCTTCCCGCGCGGCCTCTGTGCGCACGGTCGCCGCCGCCTCGACACGGGCCTTTAGGGAGTTGTCCAGCACGGGCCAGTAGTGTTTTTCCATTGCCTCCTTGCGGTAATCCCTAAGCCACCCAGGGATCAGGTGGAGGCGGATGTTGTTGTCCAGCAGCCGCGCGATGTACTCCTCTGTCAGGCGGTAGTCGTTGTTGTTGCACAGCACGCCGATCGAGTTGCTGATGTTGTAGGTCGAGACGAAGTAGCGTAGGTAGTCCGGATCCTCGTATCGGTCCTGCGCTCCCTCGCCCCGCAGGATGAAGGTGTAGTAGGCATCGATCTGCGGCAAATATACGTCGCCGCCCGGCGGGCTCCACGTGGCGTGATACTCCAGCAGTCCATCGTCGCCTACAACCTCACGAGCCTTGCGCGAGATGAGGTACGTCCGGACAACGTTGTCGTAGATGCCGTCGAAGTACAGGCCGTCGGGCTTGTACTCGCGCATGACCTTGGTGATCTCGGCCAGGAACAGCGGCCAGTTGATCCCTCGCCCATCGCCCGGCACCCAGCCCTGGAAGTTCTCGAAGCTGTTGATCGCGCGGCCCTCGCCCCCGGTGCCTGCAAGGAAGTAATAGGGAGATGTATATACGTAGTTGCGCATTCCGTACTTCTCGCACGTGCGGTTGACGCGCTGGAACTCCTCGAGGCCGAAGCGTGGCTCAAAGCGTAGCATCCAGTCTTTCCACAGCATCACCTCAGCCTGTTGGAGCAGGAGATTGCCGTACCGGCTCCACTCTTCGATCTCGGCATCGGAGGGGTAGCCCGTCTGTGTGGACCAGTGCCAAACAACACGTTCGTGGAAGGAGGCCTCCCAGTCAAAGGGTTTTGGTGGTGCCACGGATAACCACAGGACTTGCTCGGCTGCGAGCTTGTAGGCCACGGCTGCCAGACCTTCTGCGGACGAGGCACCTGGCTTGCCAGTAGCCGCATAGGCGCCCACGCCCCCAAACTCGTCTAGAAACAGGTAGTTGTCGCCCTGCTGGCGCGAGCTAGCCGGCTCGAAGCGTAGGGCAAGTCTGACATCTAGCGGCTCAACGTCCTTGAGCATTAGGAGAGAGTCGCCGTTGATACGTAGCCGCAGCTTCCCACCGCGCGCCTCAAGCAGCACCGCTCCGGTTCCCTTGCTCACGACCTTCAAACCGTTGAGGGCCTCGGCCGGGAAGGTGACTTCGGCAGCCAGCCGTGGCTTGCCGATCCTCTGACGCAACTGGAGCACCCCTGCCGACGGCTGGAAGAAGAACTCTGCGCCCGTCGTGCGGACGACAAGATAGCCATTGCGCTCCTGCACATCCGTTATCGCCATGCCGAACTGGACTTGCATGAAGTCGGCAGTCGTGGTGAGCAGGTAGTTGGCGTCGGCCTCAAGCGATGGCGACAGGGTTGGTTGCGTCGAGGAAGTGTTCAGCAAAGCCAGCAGCAATGTTGTGATCACACACATCACCTCCAGCAGGAGTGAAGGCGAACTTCCTGTTCCTTACCACTCGCGCGAATCAGGGACGTCAACCCAAGCGCTGCCCTCGGCGATGGATATCTGGCTCGCCAGACCTGGTAGCGTCATGTCCAGTGCCTGATGAAGACCGACGGGCGGCTCATGCCCCTTGAGCACGGTGCTGACGAAGTCCTGAATCTCCCAGTAGTCGCCGCCCCAGTGCCCGGCCTGCAAGGCCTCTTGCGGCGGATTCAGCAAATGCTCTGGCAGGAATTCCTCGGTGAAGTCCTCTAGCGGGAGCCAGCAATTCTTATCTTCGCAGCGATCGGCAAGCCATATCTTGGGTACGTCTCCCAGGCCTCTGGCCGCCTCATAGCACCCGCGTGTGCCCTGTAGCGAGTAGTAGGTCATGTTGTGAGGTCGTTCGCTTAGCATGTCCAGGCGCAGTTTGATGAGTCCACCCCCGGACAGACGGCAGAGCGTCACCGTTGTGTCCTCGTTCTCATACATGTCGCCGCGCGGGTCGCGGTAGTGGTGACCGCTGCCGGCGCAAGCGACGGATACCACGCGCTGCGGCTCAAACCACTGCAGGCAGGGGCCAAGGCTGTGGGTGGGATAGGTGTTACCATTGATGCCCGTCTGCCAGCGCCGCCGCCACCGAGTGATTTCGTTTAGCTCCTTCAGCTCGTGAAGATACTCGCCCTCGCCGAAGTACAGCTCGCCGAACAGACCCGCGCGGACGATATGGCGCACGAGGACGTTCGGGCGCATGTAGCAGTAGTTCTCGGCCATCATGTACGTGGCGGAGCTAGCCTTGGCCGCCTGGACCAGCGCTCGTGCTTCGTCGAAGGACACGACCGCCGGCACCTCGGACAGTACATGCAGGCCGCGCTCCAACGCTAGGATACTCTGCTCGGCGTGAAGGTGCATCGGCGTGGCCACTATGACGGCGTCCACTTCGCCCGAGTCCATCATCTGCTCGGCATTGGTATAAGTGAGGACCACGCCCATTTCCTCGGCGCGCTGGCGCAGCACCTCTTCCTGTATGTCACAAAGGGCTGTGATGCATGTTTGCGGGTTAGCATGGAGGGCCCGGACAAAACCTGCCCCACGGCCCACCGCGCCGATGATGCCGAAACGGAGCAGTTCGCTGGATGCCAAGGACAGCGCCTCCTGGCTGGTAACCGGAGGAGCGAGAACAGTCCCACCCTAGCGAGAACTAAGGCCGCGGAAAGTCCTCCTGCTCCGACCCTCAACTCGTGGGCGGCGCCAACCGCCGCTCACGGCTATCAACGAACGCGGCTCACGTCCACCCACTGCCCCGATTGGGCGGAGTCCTCAGCCGCCGCCATGAGCCGCTGGATATAGAGGCCTTGGCGCAGGCCTGGCTCAGCCGGCTCGCCTCGCGCCACGGCGCTCAGAAAGTTGTGCAGGCAGGCGGCGTGACCTCGAAGCCACCCTATGCCCGACTTGCCCGTAGGGAAACCTGACGCCGGTGGCGGGAAGTTCTGCACGGTGTCGATGGCCTGCCAACCAAGCCAACCACCTGTCGGGCCCCCAGGCCGCGTGGCGTCGTAGGCCTCCAACCAGTTGGAGTGCATCAGGTTGAACCGCAGTGCGCCCCTTTCGCCGTGGACCTCGAAGCGCAGCTCGTCCTGAGCGCCAGTGGCGATCTTGCTTGCCTCTATGCTACCCACGCAACCGCCCGGCAAACGTACTGCCATAAGGGCTGAGTCGGGCGCTTCCACCGGGACGCGTCGCCCTGAGCCATCGGCTGCCGGCCGATCGGCGTAGGCGATGTGCGTGGCACACCACAGAGCCTCGAAGTCGCCCACCAGCATGTTGACGATGTCGAGGACGTGCGAACCTAGGTCTCCGATAATGCCTCCACCCATTTGGCGGTCCAGCTTCCACTTGAGCGGCGCATCGGGATTCACACTGCCGCTATGCAGGTACACGGCGCGCAGCGAAAGGACGCGACCTAGGAAGCCCTCGGCAGCCAGCTCCTGCGCCCGTATCGTAGCCGGGAAGAAGCGGTAGTTGAAGACCATCTGGGCGATGCCGGTGTAGCTTACCAGGGCGGTTTCTATCTCCTCGGCTTCGGCCAAGTCTGTGCACAGCGGCTTCTCGCAGTAGACGTGCTTGCCATGGGCCATGGCCGACAATAGGGCGTCCTTGTGGAACTTGTTGGGTGTGCAGATGTGTACGATGTCGATCTCTGGGTTCTCGGTTATCTCGCGGTAGTCAGTGCAGGCGCGCTCGAAGCCCAGCAGCGCACGGGCCTTCTCGGCGGTCTCTGGTCGGCTAGTACAAACCGAGTGGAGGCGGTGCTGCAGAGGCACTGGGTCGTAGAAGAGCGGTAGGTTGGTATAGCCGTAGGCGTGAGCCTTGCCTATGAAGCCGAACCCAAGTATGCCGACGTTATGGCGCTTCATGTTTGATGCCTCCAACGTTAAAGTTCCACGATGTGTCTGCGGGTCCTTCCATTGCGGCATCCAGTCCGGCCGCTGAAGGTAACGGGTTGCAGGTTTGACTCGTCTAGCACCGGGATATGCCTAAGAGGAAGATGGTCTCCTGCACACGCTGGTACTTAGGTCTGCCAGGGTGGAGAGGGGTCTTTGCTGAGTGATCCTGCAAGTCATGTGCTTTTTCCGCGTCGGCGCCCTCTCCATGTTCTCCAACCATTTGGTCCTTGCGTTGTCTCACAACGGCAGCCTCCGAGCAGGTCAGCGGCCTCGCCATGGAGAAGGGTCTAAGGCCGGTTCTTTCCTTGGGTTCTTGTGCGCACGGAGTAGTAGGCGCCTGGCGCACCGCTGAAAGGAGAACACCCATGTCTGAGAGAGCAACAATTACAAGGGTGGAACAGAGAGAGATACCTGTGATTAGACAAGCCGATGTGGTAGTGGTTGGGGGCGGTCCCGGCGGCCTCGGTGCCGCTGTTGGAGCAGCACGACAGGGCGCCCACACACTACTTGTGGAACGCTACGGCTGCCTGGGTGGCATGGCCACCGTTGGGTTGGTTAATCCATTCATGCACAACCACATCGACGGTCGGCGACTAGACAGCGGCGTACACCAGGACTGGTGCCACAAGATGGAGGAAATGGGCGGCCTGCTGCCAGATGGTGTGACCTTCAACGCAGAGATCGCCAAGCTGGCGGCCGAGCAGTTGTGCCTGGAGGCGGGCGTCGATCTTCTCTACCATGCCTTCTTCGGCACGGCGGTCATGGACGGGCGTTGTATCGACGCGCTTGTCTTTGCCACCAAGTCTGGGCCTGTGGGCGTACGCGGCTACGTCTACGTGGATGCCACAGGCGATGGCGATGTGGCGGCGCGCGCAGGCTGTCCCTTTGAGTACGGGCGCCCCGAGGACGGTCTCTGCCAGCCCATGACCACGTGCTTCGATATGGGCGGCGTGGACCTGAGCCGCCTGCCCGACGGGGCTGAGATCAACAGGCTCTTCCTGCAGGCCAAGGCTGATGGCAGGCTGTCCTGCCCACGCGAGAACTGCCTGTGGTTCAGAACTACCCAGCCCGACCGCATTCACTTTAACACCACGCGCATCGTCCGCCACCACGCGACTGACGTTGAGAGCCTGAGCGCGGCCGAAAGGGAAGGACGGCGGCAGGTGATCGAGTACTTGGACTGGCTACGCTCGGACGTACCCGGCTTCGAGAACGCTTATTTGCTGGCGCTTGCCCAGCACGTCGGCGTACGGGAGTCGCGGCGCATCTTGGGCGAGAAGTACTTGACCCGCGCCGAGGCCGAGGCCTTCGCCAAGTTCCCCGACGGCATCTGTCGCTGCCGTTATCCCATTGACATCCACAGCCCGACGGGAGGTGGTACTGAGTTGGTGGTTTTCCCGCCGGGGGAGTGGTACGAGATTCCCTATGGCTGTATCGTGCCGCTAGGAGTGGACAACCTGCTTGTGGGCGGACGGCCAATCAGTGTGGACCACGCCGTCCACGCCAGTATGCGCGTCATGCCGCCAGCGTGCACAGTGGGCCAGGCGGCGGGAGTGGCCGCAGCGATGGCCTGCGCCAGGGGCGTGAAGCCGCGCGACCTCGACGGTGTGGAGGTCAAGCAGGCACTTGTGGAGCAAGGGGTGTGGCTGATTTCGGGCGAGGAACAGGTTGGACCGGGCGGCGGGATGAGCGATCACTCCCACTCCTGATGGCGTGACCCGGCTCAGTTGGCGCATGACAACGGCCCCTGGGCACGTCGCAGATTGAGGGACCTGTTCCCCTGGGCGACTTACAACAGCCGTCAGACGGTCTGCTGGGAGGGTGATTCTCATGACGCGTTCAGTGACGAGGCGAAGGTTATTGAGGCCCGTAGCGCTTGTCTTGGCGATGGCGGGCCTAGGGCTTCTGGTCTGCCGGCAATCCACCGCAGCGGAGGTGCCAGTAAACATGCGCTCCCTCATCGAGAGGACTCAGTCCTTTGGTCTGGGCAAGTTCCCAATCAGCTTCTGGAGCTATACCCACCTGCGCGAGCACAGCCAGTACATGACGGAAGAGGAGGTAGAGGAATGGGCCGACGCGGGCTTCACGGTGCCGCAAAGTCCAAGTTTTGACCCGGTGGATCCGGAGCACAAGGCTCACATGCTGAGGCTCCTGGACTGGGCTCAGGCGCGCGGAATGAAGTTGATAATCTGCGATCCCCGCTGTCACTACCGGCCGCTCAAGCTGGGCACCGACGGCAGGGCGCCCGAGGAATACACCCAAGGAGTGCGCGCCGCGGTCGCCGACTTCGGGAACCATCCGGCCACCTTCGGCTTCCACGTGGGCGATGAGCCCGGATCCGAAGACAAGGACGCCTTCTTTGCCTGCTACAGGGCGCAGAAGGAAGCCGCGCCGGACTTACATCCCTTCGCCAACCTACTGCCCTACTTCCCGGGCATCGAGGCTCGCGCCGGTGCCGAGAACTGGCCGGCCTACTTGGACGAATACGTGGGCGAGAGCAAGGCCGACCTGATCAGCTATGACTGCTACGCCCAGATGAACCCCGGCCAGGGTGGCTGGAACAACTACTACGAGAATCTGCGACTCTACCGCGAAGCAGCGTTGCGTAACGGCGTGCCCTTCTGGAACACCGTCCTGTCGGTCGGGCACTTCCGCTACCGGTGTCCCAACTTGGATGAGATTCGCTGGCAGTTCAACACGACCATTGCCTCGGGGGCGCATGGCCTGCTGTGGTTCTTCTACTATATGCGTCAGCCCCACGCGAACTACAGGATGTCACCCGTGGACGAGCTGTGGGACCGGACGCAGACTTACTACGACATCAGGCGCGTCCAGCAGAATTTCCATCGCCATTACGGCGACCTGTTCACGAGGATTGTTGCCACGCGCGTGACCTTCTTCCCCGAGCCCTTTGGCGGCGGGGACAAGTTCACACCTAATGGCCTCCTCTCCAAGGTCGCTCCCGACCACGCCGATCACCCGATCCTCATCGGCGAGTTTGTGGACCTACAGGGGCGCCGCTACGTCATGATTGTGAACAACAGCATGGCGGACAGTGTGCATGTGGACGTGACCTTCCCGGGCGCCGACGCCAGGGTGTTCTCATGGAACTGGCGGGGCCAAGAGTATGAGGGTGCCGCCTACTCCGGATCAGGCAGGCAGCAGCGGGACGAGGCGGGTCTGACCATTGGCCACTGGTTGGCGCCCGGGCAGGAGGCCGTGTACCGAGTGGAATCGACGCCCGCCGCCAGCGAACCCTTGGTCACCGAGTGATTGGTCGACGGCTTCTGGCACTTCCACACCACGTCGTGGGGAGGCGGTTCGTATGCGAGGACGCATACTCGCGCTGGAGATCCTCTGGCTATCGGTTCTTGCTCTGGTGGCTAGGGGGGGTGTGCTGGGCGCGGTTGATGCTCTTGGCCTATCGTCAATAAGCCTGAAGGGGGCTTGCGCTGTAAGCGTGACGCCGACGGAGGACGGCTACGCCATGGAGGGCGCGGGCGAAGTGCGCGCCCGGATCGATATGCCTCCTGACGCCTTTCTATGCCGTCTTGAGCCGTCCACCAACACTGACGTGGTGCAGTTAAGTGCCGGGCGCGTGAACAGTCTGCGCTGCAACGCAGTCTACAGCCCTACGCTGGACGAAGCCAGGGTCTTCGAGGCAAGCCACTGTGTCATTGAACTGCGTGGTGAGGACTACTGGGTCACGGCTCGCGCCCCGTTGAAAGTCAGGATCCACCGTGACTTCATGAAGAAGGAGCGGGGCGTGAAATGGTTCCGCCCACTGGACAAATCTGTCTTTAAACGTGCGCCCGCTGGCTGGTGCTCCTGGTACATCTACTGGCAAGGCGTCACCGAGCAGGAAGTAGTGAAGAACACGCGCTGGTTAGCGGAAAACCTCAAGCAGTTTGGCTGCGAGTTCGTGCAGATAGACGACGGCTGGCAGGGTGTTGGGCATGGCTCGGGCGAGAACCGCGACTGGTATGTCACCGAGGTGGGCAAGTTTCCCCACGGCATGCGCTGGCTCGCGGGATACATTCGTGGCAAGGGTCTCAGGCCTGGTATCTGGGTCATACCTTTCTCGACAAGCAACGAGGAACAGTTCCGGCGCCACCCAGAGCTGTTTATCCGCCGGCCTGACGGGACAAGTATCGGCGAGACCAAGGACGAGTCGGGCAAGCTCGTCTTCGACTGGACGGGGCGGTTCATCGTGGACCCCACCGGATGGATGGGCCGCAAGTGGTTCCAAAACCTGTTCCATATGCTCTGTGTCCACTGGGGCTATGACTACGTCAAGATCGACGGCCAGGGTGGCTCGCGAGGGGCCTGTGAAACCTGGCATAACCGGCTCGTCGACCCGTCTCTGGCCCCTGACGAGGCCTATCGCACCGGGCTCGATGCGATCAAGTCTGTGATGGGGCCTAGGCGCTTCCTGCTCAACTGTGGTGGACAGCTCGATAGCTGTGGCTATTGTGAGGGAATCCGCACTGGCGGCGACGTGGGCCCGAGCTGGCAAGGCATGCAGCCAGCTATCCGCGCCACTTTCTCTCACCTGTTCAGGAACAACATTTGTTTCTGGACCGACCCCGATGTGGTGTGCGTTCGGCCCAAGGGTAACAACGGGAGCAGCCTCACCTTCGAGCAGTCGCAGATGTGGGCAACGCTGCTAGGTATTACTGGGCAGTTGCTCATGGCCAGTGACAAGATGTATGACCTACCCGACGAGTACGTGGAATTGTATCGCCGTATTTTTCCTGTGGCAGACATCCGGCCGATGGATCTCTACCCGCTGGCCGGTCGACCCAGGGTCTTCGACCTGCGTGTCTCGAAGCCTGGCGTTGGGCAGTGGGACGTCGTAGCGCTGTTCAACTGGAGTGGGAACGCGTCCGACCAGATAGATCTGGAGCCTGCCGACTTGGGGCTGCCCGCGGCACGGTATGTGTTCTACGACGTGTGGCAGAAGCGGTTGCTGGGCGTGAGCAGCAGGGGCCTAAGGCTGTTCCTGCCTCCGACGTCGTGTAGGGTTCTGACGGTGCGGCGCTTTGAAGATCATCCGCAGCTCCTTGGCACATCGCGGCACTTGACCCAGGGGGCTGACGATCTGCTGGCGGCGCGTTGGGACCCAGGCGCGATGACCTGGAGCGGAAGGAGTCTAGTGGTGGGCGGTGATCCCTATGAGCTGCGCTTCAGTCTTCCCCCTGGCTGGACCTGTCGCGACCCGGCGGTGACAGTGGACGAGTCGATGGCGTTACTTACTCTCAACCGTCCCCGCAATGGGAAGGTTCAATGGAGTCTAGGCTTTTGCAAGCATCCGGGCGTGGTGCGCAAGCCTGCCGTGTGGAATGCGCGGGTGAGACAGGCCGAGAGAGCTGCCAAGATTACCTGGGAGGGCGCCAACGCCTTGGGGTATCGTGTCTACCGCGACGGCAAGCTACTGGGCTATGTGAGCGGTACCGAGCTGGTGGACCATGTGCGGCGCAGGGGCCAGGCCCACTGGTATGAGGTATCGGCGGTGGGCTGGCGTGGCGAGTCGCCGCCGGTGTGCGCGGGCAAGTTCGTCCGTGAGCCTCTACCGCGCGGCACCGCGCAGGATGTTTGGCTGGACCAGCTTCGGCCCGACGCCGCCGAGCAGGACTGGGGGCAGCTCCACACCGGCCGCTCTGTGGAAGGCAACCCACTTCGGATAGCCGGCAAGGAATACCGGCATGGGCTGGGTACCCACGCCCGCAGCGAAATCTTGTATCGGCTCGACAACCGTTATGCGGGTTTCACGGCTGAGGTCGGCGTGGACGACGAAAAGGGGGGCGCGGGCAGTGTGTCCTTCCAAGTCTTCGTCGACGGCGATAAGCTCTTCGACAGCGGCGTGATGAAGGGCAACCAGCCGGCACAGAAGGTATCGGTGTCGCTCGAAGGTGCTGAGGAGTTGAGGCTCGTGGTCACCGACGGCGGCGATGGCATCAACTGCGACCATGCCGACTGGGCCGAAGCGAAGCTGATAGGCAACAAATAACTGGGGACCCGGCGCCGATGTGGGCGCCACAGCAGTCCTTCGCTGCGCAAGGCTAGCTGCTTGGTGGGCTTGCGTCGCCAACCCTTGGAGATGGTGGCGCTAATCCATCACGACGACGACCCGCAGGATGCCTGCGGGCTTGGCGTCGGCTGCGGCCATGGCCTCAGCCGCTTGGGCCAGCGAGAAGGTTTGCACCGGGTAGGACTCCAGGTCCACGCCGCCTCTTGCCAGTAGCTCTATCGTCTGCCTCAGCGTTTCCCGGCGATAGCGGCGCGAGAAGACGAAATGTAGCTCCTTGCGTCGAGGCGGGCGAGTATCAAACTCAATGACGTCCGGATGCGGCACGCCGATAATGACTACCAGGCCAAAGGGACGGCACAGCTCCATCGCCTGTCCCAGGGCCTTGGGATGGCCCGAGCACTCAAACACGATGCGTGGCTGGTGAGCGAGGTCAGTAAGAGTCGCCAAGAAGTCGGTGGCAAAGGGTGCAGTGGCTGTGGCGCCCATGGCCTCGGCGATCGCCCGGTTGTGCTCCAGAGGGTCCGCCACATAGACGTTTTTGGCACCTAGCGCCCGCACGATCTGCAACACGCTCAGTCCGATGATCCCTGCGCCCACGATGGCAATCGCCTTCTCGGGATCGATAGAGGGCGCGAGGCTGACACCGTGATAGGCCGCCTGCAGAGGCTCGAGCAACGCGCCGTGTACCAGATTCACATTCTCTGGCAACGGCTCCACCGACCAGGCTGGCACGACCATGTACTCCTGCATCGCTCCATCGGTCTGTGGGAAGCTTGGGAACACGATTCTGCGGCAGATGTTACTCAGGCCCTCGCGGCACAGGTCGCACTCGCCGCAGGCCCACAGAGGCGTCACCGCGACGGGTGTACCAGGCGCCGGGCCCTTTACACCCTCCCCAAGTTCGGCCACGACCCCCGAGAACTCGTGGCCCTGTGTGAAGGGATGATCCGGGTAGGTCCCACCCGCATGCCCGTCCTCCCACAGACGGAGGTCCGAAGGGCATATGGCGACGGCCTTGACGGCGACCAGAATCTGTCCTGGGCCGGGTTCGGGGCGCTCCACCTCAACAACGCGGGTGTCCTTGGCCCCAAAGAGCTTGGCTGCCATCATCCTAGCCATGATTGCACCTCGTGAGGTTACCTTGACGAGGGCCTGTTCGCGCGGCCAGTCACTGCCCCATGAGCTCCTCTAGGGCATCGATGACGAGGCCCGCGGCCTCATCCTTGGGCAGGCGCCCCGTGCTGCGCGGCTCTCCGTCGCGCGGGAGAAGGAGGAGTTCCGTGTTTCCGGGACCAAAGGCACGGCCATTGGCCACATCGTTGGCCACTATTAGGTCGAGGCCTTTGCGCTGAAGCTTGTCTCGGGCGTTGGCCTCGAGGTTCTCCGTCTCGGCGGCGAAGCCCACGACCTTCAGCTCTGGCCGGCGCTGTCGCACCTCGGCGATGATGTCTACTGTCCGGTCGAGGACGAGATGCAATGGCCCTTCCGCCTTCTTCAGCTTCTGCCCACTTGGGTTCATAGGGCGGTAATCTGCCACAGCCGCGCTGCCCACGAAGACATCGGCCGTGTCTATTCGCGCGAACACGGCCTCTGCCATTTCGGCTGCGCTGCTCACCGGTACTACCTCATCCACCGGCGGCGGGCACAGCGGCGTAGGCCCGTGCACCAGCGTGACTTTGGCCCCACGGGCCTCGGCCTCGAGGGCCAGCGCGAATCCCATCGCTCCGCTGCTGGCATTCGTGATGAAACGCACCGGATCGATCGGCTCACGCGTGGGGCCAGCGGTCAGAAGGAGACGTTTGCCCGCGAGCGCACTGTCGCGTCTTCCCAGATCCTGCCGCCGCAATGCCAACCGCACCGCTGCCAGCAGTCGCTCGATCGAAGCCAAGCGCCCCTTGCCCTCTTCGCCACAGGCCAGTGAGCCCTCCTCGGGCTCTACCAGGATGAACCCACGCCGCCGGAGAGTCTCCAGGTTCTCTTGCACGACCCTATTGTCCCACATTCGTGAGTTCATCGTAGGGGCCACAACAATCGGGCACTGCGTCGCCAGCAGATTGGTCGTCAGCAAGTCGTCGGCAATGCCTGCCGCCATCTTGCCGATTACGTTCGCTGTGGCTGGTGCCACAATCATCGCCTCTGCGAACTGTGCCAACGAAATATGGGCTATCTCAACAGACGCCGGCGTCTGCCACATATCGAGGGCCACCGGCCGACCGCTCAGTGTCCGCAGCGTCACCTCGCCTATGAGCTCAGCGGCGCTATGCGTCATCGTGACCCAAACCTCAGCGC
>JAKORR010000252.1 GCA_029777735.1 Armatimonadota bacterium
GGGATACCTGGACCTTACCGATTGGAACAGTGCGCATGAGTCTCTCCTTCTGTGCCGTGACGCGATCCCTCACTTAGTGCTGCCTGGCTGAAACGCCAGATTGTCAATGTAGAACACGCCGGGCGCGTCAGCTATGGCCATGAAAACCACGCAGTCGAGCATACTGAACTTGGGCGAGCACTCCAGGCCTCTGAAGACCTGAGGCTCGGCGCCTGGGAGTCCGACTGTGAGGTCGTACTTGCCGGTTGCCTGTGGTCCCAGCCCACACACGATGTCGATGTGCACCCACTGGCCCGCGGGCAACTGGACGGTCTTCTTGCCGTTGGCGAGCAGAGCACCGTCGGCGGTAGTTGTTAGGTTAGGTCCCATATTGTAATTATAGGGGTCATCGCGCCAGTCTAGGGCCATGAGCGCCCCAGATTCCCAACGCAGGTCAAAGCTCATTCTCAGAGTTCCGCTCTCCTGGACCAGTGGGTAGGTAACGTAGGGGAAGAAGTTCTGGCCTAGCCCCGGGGCGTCGGTGAACTTCAGGCTGTGCTTGCCCGTGGCGGCCGCTTCGTCGGTCACCAGGGCCGTGCCAGCGCCCTTGTTGCCTACGTGGGCGTTCCGCTCGGGCTCGCCCACGGTGTAGTCCTCGTAGTCGCGCAGCACTAGCTGCTTGACCTCCAGGGACTCGGGAGGTGTATAGTCCATCGCATCGCGGACTACTCTTTCCTCTGGGCGCGGCCAGGTGCGCCGATCCGGACTTGCGTAGTTACCGACTGACTTCAGGTCAATGGACCGGAACCCCAGCTTGAAGGCTGGCGAGGTGGGCTTGAGGCGGTAGTCGCGCCGCGCAGGGTCCACGAACTGAGGGTCGGCCACCAGGCTTCCTTCATCCTGCCCGAGCTTAAGCCAGGCGTCCCAGGAGTGCCTGCGCGATACCCCACTCATTCCGCCGACGGTTATCGGCTGCCCCTCGGCCCACAGAAGATTCCGCCGGTACACTCCGTTCTCTAGGGTGAATCGCGGGTTTCGGTAGGCATCGGCTGTCCGGTCGCGGTAGGCAAAGATGTTACACTGCACGACGTTGCCGGACATGGGGTACTTGGGCCAGGTTTCTAGGAAGCACTGGGCCTGTTTGCCATCGGCGCAAATGTTGTTTTCGAACACGTTGTCCATGCCGCCGTTGACCATGTAGGCGCCTAGTACTGTGTTGTAGATGACATTGTCGTGGACGTGCCAGCCGCTGCAGTGCGTGTCCAGGTAGATGCCCCAGGAGAAGAGCGGCGCTTCGAGCTTTCCCGTGGCCGAGTTAGTGCCCCAGCCGCCCGAGTCGTGGAGGATGTTGTGGTGGATTGAGTTGTCCCAGTTCCACTTGCGATTGCGCTCCTGTTGCTGCTCCATGGGCAGGTGCCAATCCCAGGCAGTCGCCGCTTCGATGATGCCAGTGTCCAGAGTCACCAGGTTCACATGATGGCAGTAGTTGTGAGCGATCTCACACTCGCCACCGGCGTCCATGCCGATGGCGTAGCGAGGCCCGTCGTGGATGTGGTTGTGGGTCACGCGGCAGCGCATGCAGCGGACCATGAAGACGCCGCCGCAGCGGTTGTGGATGCGCCCCCAGCCATAGTCCCAGATGTAGTTGTTGTCAATGATATGGCCTGTCACGCGCTCATGGTCTGACGTGGTACCCCATAGGGTCACGCCGTCGCCCTGGGTCTGGGTTATGTCGCAGCCGACGACCCGACAGTCGTGGGTGTCGTCGCCTAGGTAGACCCCGACCTCGGCGTTCCGCAGATCGCAAGCCGCAACGGTACAGCGCCTGGCCCCGGTCAGGTCGACTGCTCGACCGCGGCAGTCACGCACCGCCAGCCATGCCAACCTCACATTCTCGACCCACTTGTCCTGGGGCACGTCGCCCTTGAGGGTGAAGGCCGATGTGAGAGCCGGGATGATAACCCTGTCCTTCCCGTTGGGATCCCCGGACGGCGGCCAAAAGTACAGCGTCTTGCTCTCGGGGTCGATGCACCACTCTCCTGGTGCGTCCAACTCCTCAAGGATTCCGCACAGGTAGAAGGGATTGCCACGGCTGAGGACATAGATCCCCTGCGCGGCTTCGATTACGCGTTTCGCCGGATCGATGCTCTTCACTGGGCAGTACTGCGTCTCGTAGTTGAGCGAGTCGTGGAACATGATCAACGCCCGCTCGGGATGCGCCCAGCGCTCGGGATGCAATTCGCCCTCACGGTACTGGAACTTGGTCTTGGTGTTGGCCTCGACCACTGCGGCGTTTTGCAGGAAGCCTCCAGTGCGCGGGTGCTTAGGGTCGGAGTTGGGCACTCGAGCCCAGGGCTGCAGCTTGCCGTTGTAGTACAGCTCGCGGAAGCTTAGGTCCGGCAGGTCCAGCTTCGACA
Source organism: Armatimonadota bacterium (assembly GCA_029777735.1). Taxonomy (GTDB): domain Bacteria; phylum Armatimonadota; class Zipacnadia; order Zipacnadales; family FEN-943; genus JAKORR01. The sequence goes on from JAKORR010000252.1 coordinate 2,397, forward strand.
GGTTGGCCTGGAGGATTCTGCCCTTCCACGGCGTCCACTCCAAGACGCGTCGGCCGCCGCTGAGGATGACCTGCTCGCCGCGGGCGGCCTCGATGGTGAGACGAGAATCCTGGGCCTCGAGGGTAACAGTGTGCGGGAGATAGTAGGTCCCGCTACGGACCACGATCCGAGCGGCACCTGTAGATGACCCGTCGGCACGGGTCTGACGCACTAGATCGCGGGCGCGCTCTAGAGTGGCCAAGGGACCGTCTGTGCGGGTCTTGTCAGGGTCCGCCAGCCTACCGGACCATGTGTCCCTGCCGTCGACAGCAACGTACAGGACAAGGGGCGCGGCCTGCGCGTCCCGCGTCCCGCCAAGGCTGCTCATCAGTCCCAATACCACGAAAGACCACGCGACGAGCTTCATGCGCAATGCCTCCACCGTCGTATGGTTGGTTCCAGAAGTTCTAAGCGTGCCAGCCCATAACTTCTGGAACCTTGGGCGGGCGTCGCCCGTCCATCACCAGTTTCACACGCTTGTGGCAGCATAGCGCAGGCGAAGCGAAGAGGCCAGCCTCTCGCCGAGGTGTGCCGGCCGGGCTACGCTCTCCGCTCACACAGCTGCAGGCAGGCCGTAATCCTTTCACTCTACTGGTCCAGAAAACAGGGGAGGTCAGAGGCAGCCCCGTGGAGCCTCTTGGGCTGAGGTTTCCCCAGGACTTATCGCCAGTCGCGGCAAGGAGGGCTGAGAGTGACGCCTACACAACGGAACAACAGACGTGCCTAGGGGGAACCGCCTATCCGTAGCGACGGGCGAGACCAAGGCGTGCATTCCCGTGGCTGAGTGGGCAAGCGCTGGGCCGCTGTGGGTGTGGGATGAACCCTCGCTGTGGGTCAAGGGAGGCGGCTTGGACAAGTAGGTGCCGATCAGCCTGTGGGTGTGGACTGATGACCTCAAGCCTACCTTTAGCCTGCCAATGTCGCTGACGGATACCGAGGGGCGTGAACTATTAATCTCGCTATCCGGGGTTTACTACTCACCACTATGTAGTACCGAGCGCACTTCGGTTGCGTCCGCGGTGCGGTCTTCCCTCCGGTTTGTCATTCCGCATCAACCGGATACTCCGCGCCCCTCGCTCAACTATAGCGGAACCGAACATCCCTTTGGTGCTACTTCAGGGAGCGCGTGCCACCGACCCGACCCTTGCCGTAGGGCTAGCGTCTTGAGTATCATTCCTTTTGCCCAGCGGCGGCGGAGCATCGAGGCGTGGGAGTTGGGTGTACTGGCGGACTTTTCAGGCTTCTGGCAAGGCTGCACGTGCCGCAGAAGTCGATACGAGGCAAGAGATACGGCCGTGTCATCTGTTGTCCCCCCGGGGGATGAGAAGGTCGACGGGGAAGGCGGCTCCCCATCGTCAGGACTGGCGTCCGCGGCGTTGTTGATGATCGTTGTTACCTTCGGCTCGGCTATCATTGGCGCCGTGCGAACGGTCCTCTTCGCATGGCGCTTCGGCGCCGAGGGCCCAGCTAGCGCCTTCTTCCAGGCTTCTCGCATACCTGACCTAGTGTACTTCCTGATCGCCGGGGGCGCCCTGCGCTCGGGATTCGTGCCCGTCTTCGCCCAATACTGGGCCCAGGGGCGCCGCGAGGAGGCTTGGCGCACCTTCAGTGCGCTTTTCTGGTTTCTCACTCTTCTGGGCGCGAGCGTCGTTGCTGTGGGAATAGGCTTCGCACCTCAGCTATCCGTCCTCATAGGCCCTGGGTGGGCTAGGGAGCACCAGCAGCTTGTGCCTCTCTGCGCCCAGTTGATGCGGTTGATGTTCCCGGCTCAGCTCTTTTTTGTCCTGGGCGGACTGCTCATGGGCACCCTCAACGCCCGCAAACACTTCCTGTGGCCTGGTCTCGGCCCGATCCTCTACAACCTCGTCGTCGTAATAGCAATTGCGTTCGCCACTGGCCCGGACGACTTGCCGATGGTGGCGGCCGTGGTCCCGGTGGGAGCCTTCATCGGCAACGTTCTGGTGCAACTGCCGCCCATCAGGCGCCTGGGCGGCAGGCTTCAGTTCATCTTCGACCTGCGGGATGAAGGCCTGCGCAAGACGTTGTTGCTGGCGATGCCGATCATCTTTGGACTTGCCATCGCCGAGATTGAGTTTCTCATCATGGCGATCCTGGCGACGGTGGCGGATCCGGTCTCGGGTCCCTCGACGCTGGTCTACGCCAATCTCATCTGGCGTACCCCGACCCGCGTTTTCGGCGGTGGCATCTCCATCGCGCTGTTCCCATCGCTGGCCTATCACTTTGCCGAGGGAGCCACAGAGAAGTTCCGGCGGGATTTTTCCTTCGCGGTTCGCACTGCGCTGTTTATGGCCGCGCCTGTGACAGTGGGTCTCATCGCGCTCGCTGAACCAATAGTGAGTCTGTTGTACCAGCATGGCGAGTTCACGGAGGCGGCCGTAGAACAAGTGGCGAGCACTCTCATCATCTTCTCGCTGGGTATTGTCCCACTGACGCTCTACTACCTCGTGGCCCGGGCCTTCTACGCGCGCCACGATACGGCGACGCCTGTCTCGGTGGGCCTGATCGGCCTGGCGCTCTGTGCCAGCAGCGGCTGGTTGCTTATGAAGCCTCTTGGTGTGCCGGGTCTCGCCCTAGGCATCGCGCTGGCCACAGCCCTCAACACCGGGTTGCTATGGGGTATCCTGGAGCGTCGCGTTGGGCGTCTGGGTACGGTGCAAACCGCCCACATGTTCCTGCGGCTAATGATTCCACTGGGGGCCCTAACCGCCGTGTGCCTTGCAGCCACTCACTTGACACCCGGCTTGGGCTATGGAACCATGATTACGCATCTCCTGGCCCTCGCCGTCGGTGTTGTGGGAGGAGGAAGTTTGTATTTGGGGCTGGCCTCGTTGATGCGGTTCGAGGAGCTGGAGCTTGCGACGTCGGTGCTTCGCAGGCGGAGCGGACTACTGGCCCGCGAGCCCGGCCTGGAGGAAGAGAGGCAGGACACGCCATCTTGAACGTCGGTCGATGTCGGCCTTCGGCTCGTCAGGCGGAATCCGGGCTCAATGACTACCCAGAACAACGTCCGCAACTTTTGTATCATCGCTCACATAGACCACGGCAAATCTACTGTGGCCGATCGGCTATTGGAGATCTGCGGCGCCGTGACCCCTGGCAGCGGGCACGAACTGGTGCTAGATTCGATGGAGCTGGAGCGCGAGCGGGGCATCACCATCAAGTCTAGCGCCGTTAGGCTCTACTACACCTATCAGGGGCAAGAGTTCGAGCTTAACCTCATCGATACACCCGGGCATGTGGACTTCAGTTATGAGGTTTCCCGCGCGCTCACGGCTTGCGAGGGCGCTGTCCTACTGGTAGACGTATCCCAGGGCGTCGAGGCTCAGACGGTCTCGAACGTTTATATGGCCCTCGAACATGGCCTGGAAATCATACCCGTAGTCAACAAAATTGACCTCGGTAACTTCAATCGCGAGTCCGTGGCGGCACAGATCGAGGCTGTTTTCGGGTTCCCCAAGGAGGACGTCCTCTACGCCAGCGGCCGCTCGGGCGAGGGTGTCGAGAACATTCTCCAGGCGGTCATCGAGCGCATTCCGCCGCCCAAAAGCCTACCGGGCGAATCGCTTCGGGCTCTCATCTTCGATGCGCACTTCGACCAGCACCGAGGCGTCGTGGTCTAC
>JAKORR010000253.1 GCA_029777735.1 Armatimonadota bacterium
GGGTTCGACCACTTGATCCCTGGCCCACCGTCGAAACCTCTCTTGGCGCCAACATAGTCCAGATTCAGTGCCCACTGCTCTCGCTTCAACAGATCAGGCACGAGGTCCGGCGGATAGAGCAAGTCGCCGGGCGTGGATCCGTTGTGTCCCAGAGACAGGAAACACTCGGCCAGCACCGTGCCATCGGCCCCATAGGCGCGAAGGCGGAGCTGGCCGGCACTCCAGAGCCTGTCCCACTCGCTCAAGGCTTCATTGCTGAGCCAGTAAAACTTTGGCTGCCAGACGCCCCGCTCGTAGGTCACCAGCCTGTAAGCTCTGCGGCCCAGGCCGGGGAAGTAACCATGATGGCTGAACCGGGCGAAGTTTGTCTCTATCGACTTGAGCAGCCGCCGCACGTTGTTCGACTTCACGCGAACGGCCACAAAGCAGTCGAAGCCGCCGGAATCACCCAGGGGATACGCACCCTCGCGGGGGCAGGGGCCACTCATCTCAAAGCTAAAGAGGTCAAGGCACGAGTTATAGACCTTTCGCACCATCTCGACCTCGTTTTCCTTAGCGGCCACTCCCCGCAGCATCGTCGCCTCAAGGTTTCGACCCGGGGTTCCCTTGACCTTCTCGGCCGCCATTTCGATCTCAGGAGAGTAGATACGGTGTAGCTCCCACCAAGCGTTGCGGGTGCGCTTGCTGGGGGCGCCTTCCTTGTCCTTCAGGTAGACGTCGGGTATATTAGCCCGTGGAACGCCAGCGCTCGCCAGGAACTCATCGTAAGTCATTGTGAGTTCCTCTGGCATCTTTTCCTCGGACCACTTCAGAGGGGCTCCGGCGGCAGCACCACCCATACCGGGCATGCCTTCCATGCCGGGCATGCCCATTCCCTCCATCCCAGGGGGAGGCCCCCCGGGCCCCATCGGGCCTGCCGGCGGCTCCATACCCGAAGGTCCGGGAGGCTGGGCTCGAAGCTGTCCCACCACGACTAGACCCGCCACCAACGTGATTGCGGTTGCGAGTGCTGCAACGATAAGGCCACGGCGGCTACTCATAAACATGCCTCCACCAGCAAAGCGTTCCCTGGGTTGGCATCGCCACCAGTATATCCTTCGCTCGCTGACGAGTCAATGTTGGACCATGCAACACGCATCACAGAAGCCGACAAGTATCCACAGCCCGGCGGGCGCTCGCACAAGCTCCTGCTGTGGCATCCTGCGGACCAAGGCAGTTATCCAGCCGCCAGTTCCACACCGAAGTCCACGCCCACGGCCACTTCCGCAAGCCTCCTCCACGGCAGGCGCAGGCGCGTCTCTTCCAACTCAGCCAGCACCAGGGCGCTACGGTGCGGCTCCGTACCAATGTTCACCGACGTGCGCCCCAGGAATCGTTCAATCCATAGGTCGGCCGCCGAAGCGGTCAACAAATCGCGCACCATCTGCTCGGCATGCTCGTGAATCTGGCGCATGTCCACGACAGACCGACGAATCAGCCACACGAGGTGGTTCTCCACCATCGGGCGCACACGCGACTGGTACAACCAATCCTCCACCAGTCGGGAGAAGATGAGTGTCACGTGGGCCTTCTCGGAGCCGATAAGTGCGTCGAGCAAGGCCAGATAACGCATAGGGGACATGTCGGCCACAAGCTGAGCCAGGTCGAAGGCCCCCTTGTCTTGGAGCGAGATCAGGCGCAGGGCGGCGTGGGCCAGACCGGTGCCCAGAGAGGCAGAAGCTCGGTCCCAGGCCGAGAACGCGAGAAGATGCGGCAGGTCGCCGTCGCGTGTGAAGAGGGCCTGCATCAGCGCTTCGTCGACGCCTTGCCGCACAGTCAGGTCGATTACCGCCAGCCCGCGGCCCGCCGCTCTCTCTTCGCCTCGCGCCAGCAGTTCGCTCATGACCCGGGCCCGCTGAGCCACTGAATCGCTATCGGACGCAGTGTCTTCGGGCGGCGAGCAGTTGACGATAGTCGTGAGGTCGCCTTCGTTACCGATAGTGATCTGGCCACCAAGGATTTCCACCACGTCCGCTACAAGCTGCTTGATTGGCCGATCTTCATCCTCGGGGATGAGGTCGGCACCTGTCGGGTAGGAATACACCAAGCGGACTAGCGGCACCTTCTCCATATGCTGGTGAATAAGCCGAGTTATGAGCAGCATGCCCATCTCCGCCCCACCGCTGGCAAGGGCTACCCGATCGGATAGACCCAATTCTTCCGCCTTGCGCGCCAGTTCCGCCTGTTCGTATCGGTGAATGCCCTCCGCGGCCGACGAATCCTGGGCCAACACCAAGTAGCTGAGGGAACCAGCAGCCACTTCGGCAAGACAACGCTGATTCAGCTCTCTGTTGCGGCGCCGAATGGCCAGGTACTCGCCCAGGACGGCCCACGGTATACCCGTGTCCTCGTCCTCGCTGGGATTTTCTGCCGCTTCCTGCTCGCGTAGAGCGGAGGCGTCGAGGCGAATCGAGTACTCACGCAGCAGGTCCACGTAGCGTGCACTTTCGTCGCTACGAGTGATGGCCGTCAGGCCCATGATGGAGGCGAAACCATAGATGGGAATATCGCCCAGTGCCTCCCGCAGACGAGCCAAGATGTCCAGTCGACGCTGGGCCAGAGCAGTTCTTATTCCCGACGTGCGCGAGGCGTGGAGCCCGCCGTAGGCAAGCATATCCAAAGACAGGACGACGCCGTCCAGTGGGTCGCGGGCGGCCTCGAGGGCCCAAGTCGCAATGTCCTCGGGATGACCGGCTTGGGCGAACCATCCGAGCAGCTCCATTGGCGGCTCCGCCAGGTCCCAGTCCACCAGCCGGCACAACAGCCGGGGCCACTCAACACTGCAGGGCCTGTCATCGGCAGGAACATAAAGGATTCGGTGGGGACGGTGTCTGAGGGTCATGGCTGCCTCTATCTATTATCTATCTACCTCTTGGCCTGATCAAGTTCCGCTTCTGGGTCAGGCTCCGAACTTGACGATGCGACCGGCAAAGTTGCGCAGCAGAGGGATCACGTCCGCACCGGCGATCTGCCCGATGCCTCCCATCCCCGCCTCCTTTTCACTGTAGTGCTCGACGAGGTCGCTACGCACGCCGTGACCATAGAACACCACGGGGACGGCGTCCCCAGTGTGGTCGCCGACAGTGACTGGAGTGCAGTGGTCGCCCCCTAGCATGATCGTGGTGTTCCCCCAGTTGAGAGTGTCCAACAGGAAAGCCACGGCTCGGTCAACCTTCTCGATGGCCGCGATTTTGGCGAGGGCGTTGCTGTCATGGCCTCCCAGGTCTGGCGCCTTGATGTTGCAGAGGATCAGGTCGTAGGACCCAATGTGGTCGGCTACGGCGCGCGCGATAGCGATTTCGTTGGTGTCCGCGCCACCAGTGGCCCCATTGACGTCTATAACATCCATCTGTGCGTACAGTCCCAGGCCGCGAACCAAGTCCACTTCGACGACCATGGCGCCTACGAGACCGTCGTGAATCTTACTAAAGGGAGCCAGGTCTACCGCCTCGCCGGCTCCCCGGGGCAAGACCACGTTGGCCGGAGGGAGCTTCGCCTTCCTCCGCTCCTGATTCACCTTGTGAGTGTCCAGGGCTTCGTGGGCAATGGCAACGAACTTGTTCACCACCTCGGCGGTTTTCTCAGCGGCCTTCCGTGCTTCTGGAGGGCAGTCGTCGCGGGGGGCACACTTCGCCGGCGCTACGCCTATCTCGTGGGGGTCTACATCGGTGACTCTGTAATCCAAGCCCTCGCCCCGCAGCACGAGCGCTGCTCGGTGTTCTACCGAGGCCTTGAAGAAGATCTGAACGCCGTCGATGCCGTCCTTGCAGACCTCCATGATTCGAGCGGCCAACTCGTCGGTACCGCTCTCGATACGCCCGGCCCGGCGGTCGATGATCAGGCCCTTGGCGTCTACCGTCGAAAAATTGCAGCGGAAGGCTACGTCGCCGGGCTTCATGTCGAGCCCTACGCCCTTAGCCTCAAAGGGGCCACGCCCGCGGTACTGGGTGAAGGGGTCGTAGCCGATGAGCGCCATGTGGGCAGTGTCAGAGCCAATGGGCTGCCCAGGGCGAGCTAGGTACATCAACCCCGACGAGCCGAGACGGGCAAGAGTATCCAGGGCTGGAGTGTTAGCGGCCTCGATGCAGGTTTTGCCCCCTAAGGAGGGCACGTCCCTACCACCCATCCCGTCGCCAAGGAGTATGATCATCTTGCTATCATTGTGAGACATCTGCTGTGTGCCCCCTTGAAGATCGCTCGCATAGCGAGAGGGAAACCTCTGAATCACTCGTGCCAAGGCGGTAATGATTCTATCAGCTTGCAGCCAGTGGGGTCAAAGGGCGAATCTCAGCGTCTTTCACTTTGGCCCGGCTTTGTCAGAAGGCTGGCGTCGTCTGCCGTCTTCGGGTAGTCAGTACCGTCCGTATTTGCGGCAGGCTTCGTACATGACCGTGATGTGCTTGAGAGGCGTGTGCGGTGCGCAATTGTTGGCTTCCCGAAGCACAAAGCGTCCGCCTTCCCGCACGCCGCTGTCCATGATTCGGGCCACTTCGGCGTCGATAGCCGCCGGTGGGCCGTCGCGCAGCAGCCTCACACGTGGGCCACCCAGAATCTGAACGTCTGGTCCTAGCTCGGCCCGCAGCACGCCGAAATCCACCGGGTATCCGGTATCGAAGCTGTCAACCTTGAGTTCTTCGTGAATTGTGGCAAAGAGGTGTGTGGCATCGCCGCAAAGATGAATCGCATTTGGACCGTCGGCACCGAAGGCCTCGACAAGACGTCGGTGGTAGGGCAGGATGTACTCACGGTAAGTCGCCACGGAGACCAGTTGCACGTAGTCGTCGGCAAACCCCAAGGCGCGGCTTTCTTCGGGCTGTCCTAGAATCCGCCGATAGGCTCGGATTCGCTGAATCGTAGCCTCGGTCACGAGGCTCATCAGCGCGTGGTAGTAGTTGGGGTCTAGGTACATGTCCAGGCAGAGAGCGTCTGGCGCGCGCAACTGGCAGGCCACCGTGAAGGGCCCGTCCGTGCCCAGGCCAGTCGGCGCGATGTCGGAGATGGGCCGCCCGGACAGCTCCCGACCCTTGTCGGCCTCCTCCCGCATCAGCCCATAGCGGTCCCAGTTCCACTGGGCCCAACCGCCGGAGAAGAAATCAGGTATGCCGCGGTCGAGGATCGAATGTTTGTTGTCGTCTGCGAGACAGGGCTCGGCAGCGGGTGGCTGGTCGTCGCGTATCACGATCTTCCCGCCCATCCACCCGGCCTCAAACACGTTCTGCCCGTCCACGCCGATCGACCAGGCCTCTGGTAGTCCCATCTCAGCATCTTGGAGTACCAGGTGGCGTGTCCACCAGGCCTTGCGGAGCTGGTGTTGCAGCATGGCTTGGGGATCAGTCATGTAATCACGGAAACTGTACCCCTCGGGGTTGGCCTCTGGCATCGAGAGGCTCCACTGGGCAGATATGCCCAGGACCATGGGCACCCGAAGGGGCTTGCGGTTGTGGTAAGCCTGCCAGACCTGCCTGACTTCAGCGTTGTGGGCTTCGTAATCCACGTGTCGAGCCACTCCTTACCCGACGCTCACTACCGCGCGCCGCCACAGTCAAGGCAACTATCTTCGGCACTCGGTAGTTTGAGAAGGCCTCCCGAACTTCGCGACGAAGGTAACACTGGAACACCGAGTAAGCAAGGAGGTCCATCGTGAAGGCTCTGTGCCTAGTGGCTCTTGGTTTTATGTCTGCCATGAACCTGAACCTATTGCCTGATCCGAGTTTCGAAGAGGGCAAGTGGGAGCTCGCGACTTGGGATAATGGGAAGAGCAGCCACGATTTCGCGAGTCCCGGCCGTACGGGGGAGAAGTGCGCGCATCTTGTGGGGATTTCGGCCGAGACTGGCCCCATCAACGAGCTGGCGGTGAGCCCTGTGCTCGACGTGAAGGCCGGTGAGGAATACCTGTTCGCGATATGGTACAAGAGTAGCGGTGAGGTCCGCCCGTACCTCAGTTTCATCACCTACAGGGAGTCCTTTGCTACTCAAGGGTGGAAGACACCACAGGTGCAGTACGAGAGTCATTCACTGGAGCCCTCGGAGGAATGGCAACTGGCTCTCTGGCGGTTTCGGACTGACGCCGGGTCGGTGCAGATGAGGGTCATGGCGCGGCTGAACGGCAGGGGAGAGGTCTGGTACGACGACGCTTCTCTGGTGGCGATGGGCGCTTGGCGTATGAGGCCACTGGTGAGGGGTGATGTGAGTAAGCTGCCGCGTAAGCGCTTGTACGAGGCCGAGGTGATGGTGCCTGCTGGACAGGCCTGGACGTTAACCATAAAGAAGCCTACAGGCCGCGAGCTGAGCAGGGTCCAGGGAGAAGGTAGCCAAGCCTTGGCGCGCGTGCGGTTCAGCGCCGACGAGGGGGACAAGCTCCTGGCGCTTTTATCGTCCGACGGCGCTGTGCTGGACTACCAGGAGTTCTTGGCGCCTCCGCTGCTCGAGCTGAAGCTGGACTCGTGCCGCTACCGCAACAGCATCTATGCTTCGGCGGCACCGCGGGAACTTACCGGTGAGCTGGTGGCCCATGCCACTGCGGAGGTGTACGGTGGTTTCAAGTACAGCGTCGCCCTGGTGCCTAGCGAGGGCTCGCCCGATGCGGCCAAAGAGCAGTCCATGACACGCCCCTCGCAGCGCTTCAGCTTATCCCTCCAGGGGCTCAAGCCCGGCGAGTGGCGAGTGCTGGTGCGGCTTAAGGGGGTACCGGGGGTGGAGAAGTTGGAAACTCCGCTGCGCGTGCTGCCGCCGGGCAAGCCCCACGAGGTGATTCTGGATGACTTCAACCGCCTGCTGGTGGACGGCAAGCCGCTGTTTCCGGCAGGTTTCTACGGCGCGCCCGACAAAGAGGAACTCACGCGCCCCATAGCCGAAGCTGGTTACAACACAGTTCTTACGTATAACACCAACCCCCAATGGTGCCGCAACTGGTTAGATATGTGTGAGCGTTTGGGGCTGTGGGGCATCCTGCACTTGCCGCGCCCCTTCGTCGCCGACTTCGACGAGGCAAAGCTGCGAGAGGCCCTTCGCGTGGTGAAGGACCATCCGGCGCTGCTGGCCTACTATATCTTCGACGAGCCTAGCCCCGGCGTGGAGCACCAGCGACCCGAGGACCTCAAGCGTGTTTATGACGTGCTGAAGGACGAGGACCCCTACCACCCCGTCACTATCTGCATCAACGTGCCGACCAACGAGGCACTGTACCTGGACTGCTACGACGTCGTGATGATTGACGTCTACCCGGTGCGCCTCCGGCCGGACCCACTGACGACCATAGCGCACCGCATGGACCATGCGTGGGCCGCGACCGGAGGACGCAAGCCGGTGTGGTTCATACCGCAGACCTTTGGCTACGACATTGTGCAGGGCTTGGAGGGTGACCCAAGGTGGGTGACGCCCACTCCGGCGCAAGAGCGCGTGATGCAGTACCTCTCCTTAGCGCACGGTGCGCGCGGAAGCATCGCCTATTGCTACCACGTCTACACGGCCTATGACGCGGAGGCCAAGAAGGCCGGCAAGTGGCCGTGGAAGCTCGGAGGGTATCTGCCGGACCAGCAAAAGACGCTGTGGTCGGCTCTTGTGGACCTGGGCCGCGAGTACAAGGCCCTCCAGGAGGCCCTGACCCAGCCGCGAAGGGCTACAGCGGCCTTCGAGGAGGACCGCGTGCATGTGGGTTGGTACTACGGCGCATCTGGGAAGGCGTGGCTCCTGGCCGTCAATGCCGACGAAGAGGAGTCGGTGCGGGCGATGATCCCAGCGCTGCCCGAAGGCGTCACAGGCAACATCAGAGGAGCGAGGGACATCACCTCCGACAAGGATATTGTCGTACGCGGCGGGCAGCTCACACTCGACCTGCCGCCCCTGTCCACCGCCGCCATCGAAGTCGCTGTCTCGGGGCTCTAACGAGTGCCCGGAGCCGCCCAGCCCGCCACAGGCCTGCTTGCGGGAATAAGTGCCCCCGAGTTTTGCGCGCCAATCGGGCACTACCCAGGAGGCGCACCACTTTCCCGGACGATTCCGCGGCTCTCCTGGGGGACAACAGCATCCCTCGGGGAAGGGTGAGCGGCCCGGGCGGCCGGATTGTCGTGGAACGCATGTACGAAAGAGTGCTTGACTTCTGGGGGACTTGGAGTGATAATTTTGCTATTGGCGTCCGTGAACGGGCGCGATCATGTAGATGGCTAGTCGCAGAACCACGACGACGCTCAGGCCAAAGTGTGAAATAGTGGTCTTGGTTAGTGTTTCGGATTTGCTTCAGCGTTTGCTAATTCCCCGGCACATGACGGTTGACAGTGCTGGCGCGCCTGCCTTGCTGCTGACGGTCGAGTGCAAGTGTTGTGGAGAGTTCATCCGCACGCGCGTCGACAAGGCCAATGACCTCCAGGACGTATACGCACAGGACGATCGGCCTTGCGGCTACGTTCTGACGAAGGAGATTGTTGGTGCTCGTTGCCGTAACATCGTGCACATTACGATACAGTTTGACGAGCACCGGCGGCCTCGTGACATCCAGGTCGAGGGTGGACACTTGGTTCACCTCGAGTGCACCGACTAGGAGGCTTCCCTTGGGCGAGGCGACTCCACGAAGGGACCCCAGCGGCAGACAGGCCTTGCTGATAGCGCTTGTAGGTATTGCAGCGGCTTGGGTTCTCCTGGTTGCCGCGCCTCTGCTTCCCGGGCTACCGCCGCTTCTGGGTACGGTCGTGGTAAGCAGCTTGCTGGCCGCTGCGAGCTTCACCGCGATCTGTGGCCTGAGCGGGCTACGCCTGCGCCTGTGGCACGAGGTGGGGCTGATGGTCCTCTGCGGGGGGCTATGGTATGCGCTCAGTGAGATCAGGGTCAGCCCCGAAGCCCACATACCACTGGCGGCAACATCCAGCATCGTGTTCATGCTTGCTTGTGTGATGCTGGGGCGCCTCCTGTCGCGCCTCATACGTGAGCCCAACCTGCTACTGCCGGTGCTGCTGACGGCGGCGGCGGTGGATATCTTCACGGTCAGCGTCGGCCCCACACGGCTGGCGCTGGAGAAGGCACCAGAGAAGGTCCGCAGCCTCTCAGTGGATGTTCCGGAGGCCGGGTCGGCCACTGGCAAGCAAGGCGCCGCCGGACTGACAATAGCGGCCTCTATCGGTCTGGGCGACTTCATCTTTGCAGCGCTGTTTCTTACTGCTGCCTGGCGGCACAGACTCGAGCTGACGCGGGCGGCTGTGGCGGCGACCCTGCTGACAGTGCTCGCCATGTCGGCGGTGTTGCTCTTACCTCAGATTCCTGCACTCCCTCTGCTACCGTTCATAGTCGCCGGGGTTCTGCTACCGAACCTGCGGTACTTCCGTCTCAGTGCCCAGGAGCGAGTGGCCATGGTCGTGGGTGCGCTGTTCCTCATTGTCCTGTTGGCCGTTATTTACCTCGTTATCCACACGTAGTCCCGGCGATGGAGTGACCGTAACCTCGGCGTGGGACCGCGACAGGAACAGCCCTGAGGAGCCGGAATAGGCATGCGGAGGGCGGCTCTCTCGGGCGTGTGAAGCTTGAAGGCCCCGCCCTATCTTGCTGTCGGGGGTGCTCGTATGGAGCAGGCACGAGTAGTTGCACTTTTCGCGGGTCTCGTGGTGCTGTGGCAGGCTCTTCCTGCCTTCGCGGCTCTTCAACCCGTGGATAAGACGGAGGAGAGTGCGTGGCTTCGCTGGCTGATACCCCTGCCCAAGCAGATTGCCTTTCAGGCCAAGGTGCAGCTTCCGGCATCGGAGATCGGGCTACGAGTGGTCGGGGATGTGGGGGAGGTAGGGCAGACAGTGGCGCAGGAGTTGCGTGAGCTATTCACCACCCGCGCGGGGGCCGATCTAACGGGTGACTCCTTCGAGATAGTCATGGGCCTGTGCGATGCAGAGGGCAAGGTCGGCGGCCTGGAGATCGAAGGTGCGGCGGCCCTCCCGGGGCTGCCCAACGCCGAGCAGGCCTATATCATCAGGCCTGTGGGCGAGAGCGAGCTGGTTCTAGCTGCACGGGCTCCGGCAGGCCTCTACTACGCAGCCCAAACCCTCCGTCAGCTCCTGGGGGGCAAGTTCGAAGGCGCACAGGTGACGGTGCCTCTGGTCAGTATCACAGACTGGCCTGATCTCGCCGAGCGCGGCCAGTGGGGTGGCAGTGCCAACGACGACATCGAGTGGATGGCGGCGCATAAGATGAACCTGGTCGAGTCCCACGTCAGCCTCAGCGTAACCCCGGAGGGGCGAGGCGTGGCAAAGTTGGACGAGGGCATCATGCGCCGAGCAAGGGCTCATGCTCTCAAGTTCGTGCCCATCATCACGCATCTGGATCAGCTCGCGATGACAGGGATCTACACGGTGTTCCCGGAGTTGAAGGGCCAGGGCAAGTCGGCGGCGCTGGCCTCGGCGCCCTCAGTGGTTGGTCCGTGCGCGTCCAACCCGAAGTTCACGGCTGTGCTTGCCGACTGGATGATTGACCTAGCTGGCCAGGAAGGTGTGACAGACCTCTGCGCCTGGCTGAGCGAGAATGCCGTGCAGTGCGAGTGCGACGCTTGCCGTCAGGCAGGACAGTTCACACTGGAGACGCGGGCGATTGTGAACGCTTGGCGTCAGGCACGGGAAAAGTACCCGAAGCTGGGGTTGCGGATACTGCTTACCCAGGGCAGCTATCCGACCAACGATAGGGTGCTGGCGGAGGCGCCGCCAGAAGTGGGCATCACGTACTACGACGGTGGGCGCACCTACGACTCGTCGCGCGATCCAATGATCTACCCGCTACTAGAGGAGTTTGCAGCCAGCGGACGCTGGCTGGGCTGCTATCCGCAGCTCACAGCCTCCTGGCGCATCGTCTGCCCCTGGAGTGGTCCACAGTTCGTCAAGTACCGCATGACGGAGTTCGTGAACAAAAAGCTCCAGTGTCTATGTGGATACCTGACGCCCAACCGGAAGCTCTACGACTTCAACTTCACGGCTGGGGCAGAGTGGTCGTGGAACGCCAGTGGGCGGGACGAGCGCGAGTTTGCGGCAGCGTGGGCCACCAGGCGGGGGCTGAAGGATCCGGAGGCAGCAGCCGAGTGGGCCGTCACGCTCGGGCCCATCGGGTGGGACGTGTACGGCTCTCGCGTGCCCTACAGCGCCTTTTTCGGCGGCGCGGCCCAGATGATTCAGAAGCGGACGGCTCCAACGCTCGGCAAGGGAATGTTCCGTTACTTTGAGACTGTAGAGCGCTTCGACGAGGACCTGGCGGCCTGCGACAAGGCCTTGAGCCTAGCTCAGTCGCTGGGCGCGCCCGACATTGTGGCCGAGACCCTGGTCGTGCGCGGCTATGTGCAAATGCTCAAGAGCATCCACGCCATCGCTCTGCGTGTGTCCGGCGGCGAGGACTTGAGCGATCAGGAGCGCGCGGCCCTGCAAGAGGAAGTTGGGCAGCTTGTCGCAGCGGGGCTGCAGGTGTGCGACAAGCTTTGCGAATGGGAGGCCTCTATCGAACCGGGGATTGGCGGCTCGCGCTTCGTCGACACCGTGGA
>JAKORR010000254.1 GCA_029777735.1 Armatimonadota bacterium
CTCGGTCATGTTCGTGAGCTTGGCCCACTTCACATGGCCGTCTACAAAGAGCAAGTTCATGCCATCATTGTGCCGGATGACACCGTAGCCGTAGCTGAGGGGGTTGGCCTGGACGTTGGCGATCCAGGTGGCGTAGGTGAGGCCAATGCTCGGGTTGGGGCCCACGACGACGCGGAAGGCCTCGCCGATGTAGATCTTCTCCGCCGGACGCTGAATGTCCTCTTCGCTGAGGGAGATCCACCAGCCCTGGTCGCGGGCCGGAGTGCCCGCGTAGTACCAGTTCATGCCGTAGCCCGCTTCGAAGCGATAGAGGCAGTCCGTTCCCCAGCCGGGCTCGGTCTCGCCGTAGAACCGCGGGTTGCTCATGGACGGGCAGGCCATGACCTGGTAGTTCTTGCAGTAGGGCATGAGCAGACCATTCCACCAGATTGCCCCGGGCCCATTGCCCCATTTGTCCATGGCGTAGCCGCAATGGCAGGAGGCGTACTTGCCGTCGTAGTCCTGGGCGTACATGGCCGCCGCAAGGCCAATCTGCTTGAGATTGCTCTGGCAGGAGGCCTGACGAGCCTTAGCACGAGCCCTGGCGAAGACCGGAAACAGAATCGCCGCCAGGATCGCGATGATCGCAATCACAACCAGGAGCTCAATCAACGTAAATCCACGTGCCTTCACTACGCTCACCTCCAACATTGACATCAGGCGCGGAGTCTCCAGCTGCGCGTAATAAGTAACGCTTTGAAGTTAAATCAGCTTGCGCAACTGTGATACTCGATACTCTACACTTTCCACAAGCGCGAGGGCAACACTTCCCCAGGTTTGGGGGCCAACAACCGAAGCCTGAGCACGTACAGGCACGGCGCCAGACCGCTCCAGGGTGGTCGCCGATCAGTCGCTGGGATTGCAAGTCCACAGGCCTGGCACGCCGGCGTAGACGAAGGTATCGGTGGAGCGGAAGGTGTCCTTTAGGAACTTGACGTGCCCGTCGCAGAAGGCGTAGTTGTTGCCCTCGTTGTGCCTGGGTGCCAGATGTGGATTGAAGATTGCGCTGGTGTTGTTGGGATAGGCGACGACACAATTGCAGTCGAGGAACAGGATGGTTTCGGCGGGGGCCGAAATTTCGCTGTCCCTACGGCCCC
>JAKORR010000255.1 GCA_029777735.1 Armatimonadota bacterium
GAACTTGCCCAGATTGTAAAATAATCCATCACAAAATCCATTACAAGAGAGCACTCCTCACTGTTTTTCATCAAGTGCTGGCTCACAGCACATGATGCCATAACGGCGAAGCCGCCGATCTCGCTATCGCCCAGCTCGCGCCACAGCTTGGGGCCCTTGCCTTTGTCGCAGCCCGGCCCCCTGAAGTAGTAGCCCTTCTCGTCGTAACCGTAGATGACAGTACTCAGGCATGTCGAGCTTCTAGCCGTACAGGGACAGCCGCCATCGATACTCCCGCCTACGAACTCTCGGCCCTCTGCATGGCGCACTCGGAGCTCCTCCTTATCTTTCCTGCGGCCAGTTACCCCAGGCACCCTAAAGCCCAGGTTGGGTCTGAGCTCCCACACCCCTCTCTAATGGTCCCAGGCCGAGGGGCTGCTGGGGCAAATTGTCTCGGGAATATTGAGCGCGAAGGCGCAGGCTATGCTTCCGTAAAGCGACGCCCAGGAGGCACACCGCCTGAAGTGTTCTAGGCAAGCTTTGAGGCAGCTAAGGTGACTCAGCCATCGGGGTTTTCCAGCGTATACCGACAATCTCCTGAGCCAAAACCACATCTCTGCCGTGATAAAATAGACAATAAGTCCACTATCTTGCCAACTCGGTCTGAAGCTCTCTAGGCTCGCCGACCACATCATCAGATAGCTTAAGGCCAAGCGTCCTCAGCTAAGGGCCGAAGGGAACTCCCTAACTCTTCGGGGGCATCATTCTCGATTTGCTGGACCTTGTGAGGGCAAAAGCACGAAAACCCATTTGATGATAGTTTATGTACTAAATCACGAAGTTCTAGGGAGATTGGAATTTTGGTCGCATCTACTGTCCTTGAGACACACCAAGTCGCATTAATACTTAGCCACCTTTTGTCAACCACTCAAAAGGAATCTCTGGGTCGAAGGGGGGGCGTCGCATTTCGTCGGGCGAGTCGTGGTTGTAGTGCTCTGTCGGACAGTTGAGCAAAAGCACCACTTCGCCGCCCACGGGGGTGTAGCCGTGCCAGACCAGTGGCGGCACTTGGACCAGCATAGGGTTGAGCTGACCAAGGACCAAGGCCATTGTCTTACCCTTGCTAGGCGATCCCTCCCGATCGTCGTACAGGCCGAGTTTGGCGTTACCTTGCACTATGCACAAGTGATCCCATTGTCGTCGATGAGCGTGCCAGGCCTTCACGATGCCCGGGAAGCATGCGGAAACGTACACCTGGCCGAACCTGCGAAACAGCTCATCGTCATCACGAAGGATCTCCATTAGGTAGCCGCGATCGTCAAGAATGTGCCGTAATGGTTTTACCTGCACACCCTGGATCATCTCAAGTCCTCCTAGTTCTCTGCGTCCTTCGCCTGTCCACTATGGCCCGTAGGCTCAACCCAGCCCGCAACCAACACAAAGTCTTCACAGCGTAGCCCTGCTAAGGCTCAGCTACGCGGCATCTGGATTCCCACCGACGCGCGTCGCACGACGCTCCTAGCCACCTCGGCGACTTCGTGAGGCTCAATGTCACTGACCGTCGCATGGACTTCATCCGGTGATGGCAGCGTCGTTTCCAGCATGGCGGCCAGGGCCAGCAACTTGGCCCGGTCCCTCGGAGCCGCCAGTTCTCGAGCCCACTGGTTCACTACGCGGCATCTCGCTAGCTCGATTTCGTCGGCGCCGAAACGTTCTTCCCCGATGTCGGCCAGGTGACGCAGGATACCCTCACGAGCCACTTCCACCCGAGGCGGGTAGCATAGCGTATAGACGGCCAGGTAGGGATAGCGCCCAAGCTGAATAGGCAAGGCAATGATGGGCCACTGCTCCCAACTCAGGTTGCTAGGCAACGCCAGGCCCATACGCGCCGCCAGAAGGCGATCTTGGTAGAGCCTCCCCCGGGGTCCCGCTAGCATCTCGCGCACAAGCCAACCCGCCCAGTGCTCCCGAGTGCCGAAGGGAGGCAGTGGAGCACCAACGGCAAGAGACGCGCGATCGAGCAACGCATTGTCCTCGACGACGACCTGCCCACCCAGCCCCAGCCTCGGTTGCGAGAGCATTGCGGCACTTTCGGGCAGCGTCGCCAAAGCCTGCTCGGCCTCCTCGCGCGCTGTGGCCTTGTCGCCGGTCCCGACCAGACTCAGCCAAGTATTGCCGCGCGACACCACAGTGGCCTGAAACCGCTCGACGTCAGCAAGCTGGATCGCCCCTAGTGACTCAGCCTCACCATAGAGGGCGGTGCCTGCGGAGCCGTTCCACATTGCCCGCACCAGAAGGTCCTCAGTAGGCTCTACCAGGGAGCTAAGCCAGATATCGCGCCGCTTGAGAACGCGCTCGCGTGCCCGCTCTACGTCGGCGCCCGAAAACTTGGCCTCCAGCACGTAGCGGGTGAGGAACTGCAGGGCAGGAAGCACTCCTTCTGAGGTGGTGTTGACGGTAAGCGCAAGGTAGTCGCGGCGTCGATCCAAGTCGATGCCCCGCCGAGACGGAAGCCGCAAGATCAGATCCCGACTCGGCCCGCCCGACTCACTCAGGCCTGTGTTCATTCTATCTAGCAGCAGTTCCGCATAGAGAGCCGGCAACCCCTCGCGCCCCCGAGGAACATGGCGCCTGTCCAGCCCCAGCAGGAGGTTCACGGCGGCCACGTCTGCCGACGACCAGTCCTCGACTATCACCGACGGCGCTTGGGCCGTAGCAATCAGCACGCAACAGGCTAACCCGAGGGCCATGGCAGACTGGCCTCCCTTTGGCCCTGCGGTCGGGGCCTGAGGATGACGACGGAGCACCGATCGGGGTTCAGATAGCGCTGAGCCACAGTCTGCAGCTCCTCCAGCGTGATGCTGTCACAGATGTCCAAGTAGTCGAAGGCGAAGCGGTAGCTATCGATCATGGCATAGAAGCCTATGGTGCCCACCTGGTCGACAAAGGTCTCATTGGTGAAGGCGAAGGAGGTGTACAGTAGCTTCTTGGCACGGTCCAACTCCTCCTGGGAGACCTGACCCGCGCCCAGTTCCCTCACCCTGTCCGCGAGGGCTTGGCGCAGATTCACTTCCTGTTGTGGCGCGCAGACGGCGCTGATGACGAACAGCCCGGGGTAGCGTTGGGTGAGGAAGTCACACGTAGCCCCGAAGGCCAACTGCTTCTCGCGCACTAGGGTCTTTGACAGCCAGGCCTCCTCTCCCTCACCCAGTAACGTATAAAGCAGGTCGAGGGCACAAACGGCACGCGGTTCTGAGATGCCCGGCGCCTGAAAGGCCATGGCAACGATAGTCGCGGCCCCTTCGCTTCGTCTCACTTCGGTACGAATCTCGTCAGGCAAAGGCTCGGATGCTGGTTCCCTCCAGTCCACCTCTCGCCGAGGCAGGGATCCGAAAAGCTGGTCCGCAAGCTTGAAGACCACCTCCGGGTCAACGTCGCCCACGACAACCAGCGCAATGTTGTTGGGCACATAGAAGCGCCGGTAGTGGGCTTGGACGTCCTCAGGCGTGATGGCCTTCAGCGTCGCCTCGGTGCCGCCAATGGACCAGCGGTAGGGGTGCTTCCGGAAGGCTGTCTCCCAGACCGCGTCAGTGGCCTGCTGTGCCGCGTCGCCTGCGCGGTCCGCGATTTCCCTCAGAATCACCTGCTTCTCACGTGCTATGACGTCCGGGGCGATGGCCATTCCCGTCACCCGCCCTGCCGTCAGGCCTAGTGCCCGCTCGAACTGCGTACTGGCGACAAGCAGGTTGATCGATGTGAAGTCGCGCAGCGTCTCGGCGTTGATGTATCCACCCAAACTCTCCACCGCCAGCCCCAGTCCCATCTCCCCTTCTGCCTCAAAGAGCAGGTGCTCGATAAGGTGTGCGAGACCAGCCTTGCCCTCAGGGTCGTGCACGCTCCCGCAGCGAATGTGCAGACCGACGGCCACCAGCCCCCAGTCGGGCTCGTGCTTTACGATCACCTGCAGGCCGTTGGGCAGCGTCTGTTCGGTGACCGAAGCTGGGTTCAGCACACGCGCTGAGGCAAGGGACAGCGCCAGCAGCGCGATCAGACAGGCATTGAGGCGTCTCAACACGACGTGACCTCCTAGGCCAGCACGAGGCCGACAACAGGACTAACGGGCGTAACGCAAGCGCGCCATCTGGCGCACCTCTCGCCGCAGGACTTTGCCGATAGGCGACTTAGGCAACTCAGCCTCAATCACGACCTCCCGCGGCACCTTGAAGGGCGCCAACTGACGTCGGCAGAACTCTATGATCTCCGTCGGCGTCAACATTTCGCCCTCCTTCAGCGACACATAGGCCACCACATCCTCGCCCTTCACTTTGCTCGGCACACCCACTACCGCGCACTCGGCAATCTGCGGCAGGCTGTAGATGATGTCCTCCACCTCACGAGGGTAGACGTTCATCCCACCTACTATGATCATGTCCTTCTTGCGATCGACTATGTAAATGTAGCCATCCTCATCGATGCTGGCCATGTCGCCGGTTAGTAGCCACCCGTCCACCACCGTCTCAGCCGTCGCTTCGGGGGCCTTCCAGTAGCCCAGCATGACGTTAGGACCGCGCACAGCCAGTTCGCCAACCTCCCCGGTGCCCAACACCGTACCATCGTCGTCGACAACCCGCACCTCCACCCCTGGCAGCGGTAGACCCACACTGCCGACCTTGCGCTGGCCGTGGAGACGGTTGACCGACACGATCGGCGCAGCCTCGGTCGGCCCATAGCCCTCCATGGTGTAGACACCGAAGCGTTCCTCGAAGGCAGCCATCACTTCGACGGGCATAGGGGCACCGCCCGAGACGGCAATTCGTAACGCCGACAGGTCGTAGTCGGGCGTGCGGCGTGTGCGCAGCATCATCTGGTACATCGCTGGCACAGCCGCAAGCACCGTCACCCGCTCGGTCTCCATGAGCTCGAGGGCTGAAGCCCCCGCGAACCTGGGAAGCAGCCTTACCGGCAGGCAGTTGAGCACGGCGAGGACCAGGTTTACAGTGAACCCGTAGGCATGAAAGAGTGGCAGGCAGCCGATCATGCTGTCGTCCAGAGTCAGATCAAGGACCTGGCTGGCCGCGGCAGCATCGAAGATGATGTTGCGGTGGCTCAGCATTGCGCCCTTTGAGCGGCCTGTGGTCCCCGAAGTGTACATCAGTACGGCGACTTCCTCCGCCGATCTCCGCTTGGGGATTGGCTCCCTCCCCAGATTAGCCTGGATCATCTGCTCAAAGGATCCCACGCCCTCAAGAGCCGTCTCGCCAGCCACCACCACGCCCCTCAGACCAGGGCACTGGGGCAACACCTGACTCAGAGTCTCCTCAAACACATTGAGTGCTACCAGCCACTGGGCCCCCGAGTCGTTCAGAACGTATGCCATCTCGCTCGCCGAGTGCAGGGTGTTGCACATCACTGTCTCGGCGCCGCAAACCTGGGCCGCGAAGAAGGCAATAAAGAACTGCGAAGTGCTCGGGAATAGAATCCCTAGCCGATCGCCCGCCCGTACGCCCATCTCCTGCAACCCTGCCTCTAGGGCGCCCACCGCCCCGGCAAGCTGGCCGTAGGTCAGCCGCGTCTCGCCCAAGCCGACGACTACACCGCCAGGTCTATGCGCCGTAGCCGCGAGCAACAGCTCCGCGAAGGTTGTGTTCAGCGGATCAACCGCCAGCATGTTCGTCCAGCCCTCCCACGGCACCGACGCCTAGGCGGCTCAGTACACCATACGCCTGGCTCCATCAGTGACCTCCGGGCACAGAGATCGCCCAAGCAACCGTCAGCCAGACGGCCAAAGGCTAATCCCAGACACCCGGTATCCGCCGTCCACACCCCGAACACGACCCCTTCCGCAACGCCATGGCTGTTACAGTATAGCCCCTGCGCTCCACTAGTGTCTTGCCACAGCCAGGGCAGACGGTGTTCTGGGACGGCGCCTCTGGCACGTTGCCCAAATACACAAAGTGAAGCCCAAGGCCCTTGGCGATGTCCTGACAACGCCGGAGCGTAGCGTAGGGCGTCGGCGGTAGGTTGCGAAGCTGGTAGTTGGGGTAGAACCGCGAGAAATGCAGCGGCACATCTGCTCCCACCGTCTGGCGTATCCACTTGCACATGCTTCGGACCGCGGTCTCGCTGTCGTTGAGCCCCGGCACAATCAGCACTACCAGCTCCAGCCACTTGCCGCTGCCGTGGACGGTCTTGATGGTCTCCAACACGGGTTTGAGGCTGCCCGAGCAGTAGCGTCGGTAGAACTCCTCCGTGAAGCCCTTCAAGTCTACCTTCACAGCGTCCAGGCGCGGGAGAAGGGCCCGCAGCGGCTCCTGGTTGATGTACCCGGAGCTGATGATTACCGAGCGGACGCCGCGCTTGTGGCCCTCGGCCGCAGTGTCATACACGTACTCGTAGAAGACCGTGGGCTCGTTGTAAGTGTAGGCAATGGTACCGCACCTACTCTCCAGGGCCAGCTTTGCCACCTCGGCGGGCAGCAGGTGCTGGCTCCGCACCTGCTCCGGGCGGGCCTGCGAGAGATCCCAGTTCTGACAGTCCCTGCAGTTCATATTGCAGCCCGCCGTGGCGATGGAGAAGGCAAAGCTGCCGGGCAGGAAGTGAAACAGGGGCTTCTTCTCGATGGGATCGGGCCGTGCAGCCGCGGCGGACCCGTAGACCAACGTATAGTATACACCTTCCCGGTTCTCTCGCACTCCACAGAAGCCTCGCTCGCGGTCGCCAACCTCGCAGCGCTTAGGACACAGGAGGCACTGCACGCGCTTGTTGGCCAAGGGCCGCCAGTACTTCGCCTTCGCCATGCGCAGTGGCGATACGGGACCTGGAGCAGCAGGTATGGCACCCGCCACGCTCTCAGTAGCCCGGCCCAGCCGCGAGATACCGCCTGCGGCCAGCCCAGCCGCACATAGTCCACCTGCCGCAAATGCAGCGCACCGCAGAAACTGGCGCCGCGAGGACGACGTTTTTTCCCCCTCGGTTACCGTCCCCCCCTCACCAGGCGGCAGAGCCGACGGGTCGTCACACCTTCCTGCGCGCTTACTCCTCACACCCTCACCTCGATTAGCTCGATCCCCGTGGGATCGCAACAACCCAGGCCGTGGAACGCGTCGGCGGCGATCCTAAGATGAGTTGGCGGTGCATGGCTCTTGGCCAGCGGCTCAAGGCCCGCGCCCGCACGAAGCCGGTCGATAATCCTGACGACAGTCGTGTCGGCGGCCACCGCATCAGTCGCAAGCAAGATGGCGCCGTAGGCAGTCGTGGTAGCAGGCTTGAAGGCCGGCCCGCCGTCATAGCACACCCGCAGCGCGTCGTAGACCACCAACCGCTGCTTGTCGGCCAGCACCGGCGTCGCGCACACGTCCGCGATCGCCCGCGAGATGTCCGGAAAATGCAGCTTGTTTGGGTTGCTGATCGAGCCAAAGTGATTCTTCAATGCCCCACTAATCCCCGACATGTCGTGGTCCTTGGCGACCGGCACATTGATCAGCGCGTCGGCCCACTGGCTGACGATGAGCGAGAACCACGTACCCACCTCACCTGTCACCGTGACCTCGTCGTCGTATCCCACTTCGTCGGTGCCTAAGCATTTCACTTCGTCCCCGCCACCACACCGTTCGTAGCCGCACGCGGCCAGCTCGGACGACTGGCGATCATAGACCCACAGCCGACCACGCTCGTGACCCACAGCCACAAGCTCCTTAGTCACTGCAGTCGCGAGGGCAGGCGACGACGACAGCGCTGGGCCAGCGAGGCAGTTGACCTTCACTGCGACGTTCTCCGTGGGGCGGAACAGGCTCTGCCACGCCTCAGCCGGCTGCGAGGCCCCCGTCAGTCTCACGATTCCAGCGGCTAAGCCCATCCCTAGCGACTCGACAGTAGGCTCCGACTTCCATGAATCATCCCGCACGATTACCACTCGCGGTCCCTTTGGCAGAGTCGCTAGGTCTTCCCGACTTTCCCCAGCGCCAGACCGGGCATCGGGCACCTCGACCGTCGCCCGGCTGTCGCCTCTACAACAGCCGGTCACTGCCAAGGTCGATAGGCCCAGAGAGCAAAGGAAAACGCGCCTCTTCATGTTTGATCCGGCCAGCACCAAACCCGCGGACCAACTCTACTGGCTCCGACTCCCGTCAAGAGCACAACCGTGTGCTTGGGTACTGGCGTCCCGCAGGCCAGTGTCGGTCTCGCCACTGGGAGCGGAGCTCAGGGTCCGTGGTCAATGGCGCGCGTGGGGCCCAAGGCCATACTCCTCCTCTCCGAAGGACTGGGTGGTGAACACTCTTAGTTCTGCCCCGCGCTTCCAGGCATCTGCGGGCAGCCCCGCCTTCTCCACACACAGGATGCTAAGGGTGGTCTCCAGATCCCAGCCCTGTTCCAGCGGAACTTCAGGCAAAAATACACCGCTTTGGTATCCCCGACGAACAACAATGCCATGCTTGCCCAGCACGATCTCCCTTGGGTCCGAGACGGTGCGCAAGGGCGAAAGAACCGAGATGTGAATGTCCAGATTGGCCACCTCGTCGGGGCCCACCGGGCGAAAGCGCGGGTCGCGCGTGGCAGCCGAGACGGCTGAGTCGACTACAGCCTCACCCAGAGGCGCCACCGGTTCAAGCGTGCCAATGCAGCCCCGGAGGGCATTCCCCTTCCTGAGTGTCACAAAGACCGCCCGCGGCTCTCGGAAGGCCAAGTCGTCCATGGGTACCTCCACAGTGCTTCTGTCACGGACCCAGCGTGTAATAGCCTCGCGCGCCAGTACCAGGAGCCGCTTTTTCTGCTCGTCGGTAAGATTGTCGGCGCTGCCCAACGGTGCGTCACTCATCTTGGCTTCACCTGCCTGACCTAACTGTCGCCCTGCGGCCTTCCCACTCTCGGCGGGCGGTAGCTTGCTGGCGCAGAGCGCCAGTGCCGCATAGCCCACCGAGCGGTCAATAGTTGCCGGATTCACCTGACCCGAGTTCGCGTACTTTAGACGCACGATCCTGTCTAATCCAAGCTGCTTACCCACGGATAAGACCACAGCTACCGGCCCCAGTCCGCAGATAGCACAGGCCACGTTCTCTTCTGCAAACTCACGAGTTGCCTTCTCCTCCCAGGCATACAGGCCCTCCACATCGGCCCTTTCGATAAGAGCCACAGTCTTGAGGTCCACGTCCCGGCAGCGGTCACTGGACGGGTAGTGAGCCAGATCGGTACTCGCCACCAAGAGCACCTTCTTGCCGGTCACGGCCTGTACCAGTGCGTCTGCCACCGCCTTGCAGGTCTCTGGCGAGAAGTCGTGGATCAGTACCGGGAGTATCTTGGCGCCCACCAGCGCCACCTGCACGAAGGGAAGCTGTACCTCCAGCGAGTGTTCCTGTGCATGGGGTCTGTCGTCGTTGACGAACAGACTAGGTGACGCGTGCACCAACTCCTCGGCCAAGTCCTGGTCAACCTCAACCACGCCTAGAGGCGTTTCCCAGGCACGGCTCTCAGGCAACACCGCGCCTTTGAAGGACATGCGGTGGCTTGGGCCCACCAGCACCACGACGTCATAGTGGAGGCCCTCCACAGTCTTGTAGGCGTGAGCCGCCACAGCGCCCGAGAACTCATACCCCGCATGCGGCGCGATGAGGCCCACCACACGTCCTGGACACCTTGGCACCGATGCCGCCTCTAGTTCCCGAGCCACGAAGCTCTTCAGTACCCCAGCGTCACCAGGGTAAAAAGCCCCCGCTACAGCCGCGCGGCGGACACGCGACGCAGCTCCTTCAGCCTCCTCCCTCAACCCGGCCTGAGCATCCCCAGCCCCAGGCCGCGCGCATCCTGCTGCCAGGGTCAAAGCCATCACGGCTCCCGCGCTTGCCCAGCACCGAGCATGCCTAGGACACCGTCGACGGACCTCCTCCCGGGATACAACAGCCATATTGCGCCCTTCCTTCTGTCAGCGCTTTGGGCCTGTCACGATTTTATGCGTCAGCTCGGCCTGGGTCAACGACGCACCTAGCTCGCTTCCAGCGCTGTGCCCAAAGGTTCTGCTCTCACCTTCCCGATGGGGACGCTGTCCTAAGTAGAGAAGCCTGCGGCTCTTCAGTCTATGCCGAGAACCTGTTCCCCTCGACCCTCTACTAGCTAGGCGGAGCGGTGA
This sequence comes from Armatimonadota bacterium, assembly GCA_029777735.1. Classification (GTDB taxonomy): domain Bacteria; phylum Armatimonadota; class Zipacnadia; order Zipacnadales; family FEN-943; genus JAKORR01. The sequence continues at coordinate 10,100 of JAKORR010000255.1, forward strand.
CCGTGTAGACCCACAGAATGATAGTGTCAAGGCCATATGCCTATAC
>JAKORR010000256.1 GCA_029777735.1 Armatimonadota bacterium
CGTGCGACACTTCTGACCGCTTGACACGCGATGGCGCGTGTGCTAAGATAATCCTGACCTGGGCGAGGACGAGCTAAGGAGACGCAGTAAATGAATACGACAGGCCGAGCTTTTAGCCCCTACAGGGACCAACTGCGTCTCCCGTCCTCGCCCGACAGGATACCGGTCCCTGTGGGGGCTTTCACTTTAAGAGGATGGTGAAGTGGATGGCAACTTCACCTCAACTAGAAAACGGGTATATGCGGGTTGCTAACGAATACGTAGAGGCGCTGGTACGCCAGCAATATTCGCCAAGCATACTGCGGTTACTGTTAGCCGTCATGCGCGAGACTTGGGGGTGGAACGCAACACAGAAGGCTATACCGATCACTCGCTTAGCAGAGTTGCTTGGAGTTTCACCTCGGCGCGTGTACCAGTTGCGGGCGCAAGCGGTCAACCTCAATCTACTCATTGTCGAGGAGCAAGGCAATGGTGATGCCCACTACGCCATTCAGACAGATTATTCTGAATGGCGTTCGTCCTGGACTGAAGAGGGGCCTTCACACCAGACTGAAGAGGGGCCTTCACACCAGACTGAAGAGGGGCCTTCACACCAGACTGAAGAGGGGCCTTCACAGTGGTGTGAAGGGCGTCCTTCAGACCAGTGTGAAGAGGGGCCTTCAGAGTCTATAATTAAAGACAGCCTTAAAGACAGCCTTAAAGACAGTCTTAAAGACAAACAGCCCTCGTACCCCACTGAGAGTAGTACCCCAGTAGACGACGACCCCTTCGGGCCGTCCCTCCGCCAAACGACAGCGGAGGGACAGCCCCCCGCGCCTGATGGCGCGGAGGAGAGGATTCTCCTCCCCTCTACCGATAACGACTCACTTAGGGCAGAGGCCAAGGGCCGCGGCAAGGGACCGACCTACGAGGAGATCATGGCGGCCTTCCCGGCGGAGGAGCGCCGCTTGGTGAACGACGCCCTCGATCTCCTGGCCGCATGGAATCCTACCTGCAGTCGCCTGGACAACGCCCGCCAGTTCGTCGAGGTTCGCGACCTTGCCCCTGCTGCCTTCGCCAGGGTGTTAGCGGAAGGACGCAGGGTGGACGGGGGGCGCGGCCCGAAGACCGTCAAGTACTATCGCCAGATCGCGCTCGCCGCGGCTTCGGCCCCGCCGGAGAAGTGGCCTAAGCTGCGCGCCGCCATCGGGAGGCTGAATATGCCCCCGCACACGCAGGATAACTGGGTGCGCGTATTGGGCAACGCGGTGGAGGGTGCGGGCGACAAGTGGGTGACTAGCGAGGATCAGATAGTTGCCCTCCTGGCCGAGTATCCGCCCAAGGCCGCCGAGGAGTCGCTGCCGGGGAGGTGGCTTGAACGCGTAGAGAAGGCGCGGGCACCGACTCGGTCGGGGGCTTATGCGGTTCCGCACGAGTGGGTCGGAGACGAATTTGAAAAGCTGGGTTTCACGCGAGGGTGACTATGAAGCGGCTCAATGAGTTCATCGACAAGGGACAGATGCAGGCTTTCTGCTTGGAACAGGCGGCTAAGGCCAGGATGGAACCGGAACCGGAACCGGACCCTGCCGCGGAGCGCCGCGCGCGACAGCGGTGGCTGAGTGAGATTGGCTTCGGGGCGCGTTACTGGGAACCGCGGTGGGACCTGGTAGTGTCCGAACTGGCCGCCCCTCTACGGGACTTCTGCGCCGACCTACCCGAACGGTTGCGCACGGGTAGCGGTATGCTTATCGGCGGGGGTGTAGGTGTGGGCAAGACGCAAAGCTTGGCGTTGCTTGCCTTGGCCGCTATGGGGGTGCGCTTCCTGCGCGTC
>JAKORR010000027.1 GCA_029777735.1 Armatimonadota bacterium
AGCTCAGGGCACGCTTCCCTGAGCTGCGCCTGATCGGGGCAGACGGTGGTTAGGCCGGGCAACTGATCACCTAGGCGCATGAGTTCGGCGGCTGGCTGTTGTGGATCGTGGAGCGCCCCGACGAGGGCAAGTTTGTGGTCTTATCGCGGCGTTTATTAGTGAAGCGCACCTTGGCGTGGCTGGGGTGGCACCGGCGAGTGAGCAAAGACTACCAAGCCCTGCCCGAGAGCAGCGAGACGTTCATCCTCATCGCCACTATCTACCTCATGCTACATCGCCTCGCCTCCGGATGAAATCGACTTCTCACCAACGCTCTGAGACATCCGAGACAGGGCGCCGGGAGGTGTATGCCACACGGCGTTGAAGCCTTTCTGGTGCGGAGTGTGGCCGAGAACTTGTCCGATAAGGATTTTACACAAGCGAAGCAAACGAAATTCGCGTCTTCACCTGGAATGCTTCAGGCCTACCATGTGTCTTGAGAGGAGACGCCAGCATGTTTGTGTCCCAGCGCGATCGTGACGTCTTGCGTGCTCTCGTAGGCGAGTATGCAGAGATAGCGGCTCTCCCTGTGCAGTGCCACACCGTCGACCTTTGGCGGCGCTTGAACAGTTTGGAGCGCGTAAGACCGCTCATCTGGGTCAACGAGATTCCCTGGCAGGAGATGGACGTCGACGGCGAGCTTCAGCTCCAGTGTGAGGACGGCCTCTGCCGGGAGATTGAGTGGCAATTGCGCACGACGTTGTACCAGTGGCGGCACTTGCGCGGCGACATGGTTGTCGAGCCTGTGTTGTTCTCACCCGTGGTCTTTACCGAGACCGGGCTGGGCATGGACCAAAAGACTGACCTGGTGCGCACCGACGATCGCAACCCTGTGGTATCGAGGCATTTTCATCCCCAAATCCAGAGCGACGCAGATGTCGAAAGAATCCAGATGCCTGAAGTCACCCTCGACGAAGAGGCCACGCAGCGCAACCAGGAACTGCTGACCGAGCTTGTCGGTGACCTGATTCGCGTCGAACGGGGCGGGGTGGCGGGTCTCTGGTTTGCCCCCTGGGACATCCTAATCACGTGGTGGGGCGTTGAGGAGGCGATGATGGATCTGGTGCTGCGGCCGGAGCTGGTGCATAGGGCTATGGACCGCCTGGTCACGGCCCTGATGCACCGCCTCGATCAGTATGAACAGCTCGGTCTGCTGGCGCTCAACAACAACAACACGCGCATCGGCTCAGGCGGATATGGCTACACCGACGAGCTGCCTCAGGCCGATTTCGACTCTAGCCATGTGCGCCCTATCGACCTGTGGGGCTGCGCGACGGCACAGATCTTCTCCGAGGTCTCGCCAGCTATGCACGAGGAGTTCGCGTTGAGGTATGAGAGGCGTTGGCTAGAGCGCTTTGGCCTAACCTACTACGGCTGCTGCGAGCCCTTGGACACCAAGATGAGCATCCTGCGCACGGTTCCCAACCTGCGCAAGATCTCGATGAGTCCCTGGATCAAGGTGGACCGGGCGGTTGAGGGGGTGGGGGCTGACTACGTCTTCTCTTTCAAGCCGAATCCGGCGATCCTGGCGGAGGATCACTGGCGACCAGAGGTGGCGCGAGCGCAACTACGCACGGTCCTGGAGGCGACTCGCAACTGTGTGGTTGAGATCATCCTGAAGGACATTTCGACCGTCCGCTATGAGCCACAGCGCTTGTGGGAATGGGTGACGCTGGCCCGCGAGGAAGCCGAGCGCGTCGCCTGAGCTCCGGAGGAGGTGGCGCCCCAGCAGCGGGTGCCCAAGCCCCACAGGGCCTTGGCAGCAGACATCCAGGAATGTGTCAGGTGTGAATAGATGTGAGTTTGCGAGGAGAATCATGGGCAGTGCGGCAGCCCTGCTGGCGGGCTCACCAGGAGGTGTGAAAGCTGTGAGCAGAGAGAGGCCCAGGTTCCGGGCAAGCACAACTGAGTGGCATCCAAACATCCTGTTCGTCTTCACCGACGACCAGCGGTTCAGTACTCTTCATGCACTGGGCAACCCCCATATCTCCACGCCCGTCATGGACCACCTTGTCGCAACAGGTGTGACCTTTACACACGCTTGTATCATGGGTTCCACAGTACCAGCGGTTTGTGCTCCCAGCCGCGCGATGCTCATGAGCGGACGTACATTGTACCACGCCCCGACCAACTTGGCCAACACGCTAACCTTCCCCGAGTGGTTGAGAGCGGCAGGCTACACGACCTTCAGCACGGGCAAGTGGCACAACGAGCCGGCCTCCTTCGCGCGCAGCTTCTCCTGCGGGGGCAAGATCTTCTTCGGTGGCATGTCCGATCACCTACAGGTGCCAGTACAAGACTTTGACCCCACTGGCGAGTACCCCAAGGACCGCCGGTACGTAGGCGGCAAGTTCTCCAGCGAGATGTTCAGTGACGAGGCCGTGGCTTTCCTCCGGGGGTACCACGAGGCCGCACCCTTCCTAATGTACGTGTCCTACACGGCCCCCCATGACCCGCGCATGCCGCCGCGTGACTACAGGGAGATGTACGACCCGGGAGGGATTCCGCTGCCGCCAAACTTCCTGGAACAGCATCCCTTTGACAATGGGGAACTAAGGGTCCGTGACGAACTGCTGGCGCCTTTCCCCAGAACGCCGAAGGAAATCCAGCGTCACGTTGCAGAATACTACGGCATGATCTCGCATCTGGACGAGCATCTCGGAAGAATCCTTCAAACATTGGATGAAACAGGCCAAACGGAGAACACCATCGTCATCTTCGCGGGCGACAACGGACTCGCCATCGGACAGCACGGTCTGATGGGCAAGCAGAACCTCTACGAGCACAGCATCCGCGTGCCCTTGATCCTCAGCGGGCCGGGTCTGCCCCAAGGTGAACAACGCGAGGCGCTGTGCTACTTGCTGGACCTCTTCCCGACCATCTGCGACCTGACGGGCATGAGAGTCCCGAGAAGTGTCGAAGGGGAAAGCTTGGTCCCCCTGATCACAGGCGAGAAGAGCCAGACGCGCGACAGTCTGTTTTTTGCCTACAGAGACTGCCAACGGGCCGTGCGCGACGAACGCTACAAGCTCATCAAGTATAGCGTCGGCGGCAAGAGCCGCACGCAACTTTTTGACATCGCCAATGATCCCTGGGA
>JAKORR010000257.1 GCA_029777735.1 Armatimonadota bacterium
AGTCCAGCAGGCCGGCCAGCACCGTCATGAGCGCGATGTACCAGAGCGCTCCCAGCACCAGCAGGCCCAGCACGTTCGGCGCCAGCCGCGCCTCATCGTCCTTCCTACTCATCGCTCACCTCCAGCAGGCGCCAAGCACGCCCAGCCTGCGTCCACAATTCGAGTGGCCACGTATCCGTGTGCAGTTCCCCCACCACCAGCTCCCTGCAACCCGTGTTGAGCAGCAGCTTAAGGCACGCCTTGCACGGGCTCAGAGTGACATAGGCCGTGTGCACCTTGGAGACGTCTCTGCACTGGATCACGGCGTTCTGCTCGGCATGGACCGCCTCACACTGGTCCTGACCTGGCGGAAGGTGTGCTCCCTTACAAGCATGCGGGTGCGTGTCCTCCACCGGCGAGTCCTGGATTCCCAGGCCACAACAGGTGGGACAATCGGTGTAGACCACGTGGCCCCACCTGTTGAGCGCCAATGTCGGCACCTCGCAAGCTCCATTGCAGGTGGAACAGGTGACCATTGTCGGGACAGCCTCATTGCAGTGTGGGAGGCCAGCTGCGACCCCATTGTAGCCTATGGCTAACACGTGTCCGCGCTCGTCCGCCAGCACGCATCCTACGCCCCGACGGATGCAAGTCGTTCGAGTGGCCGCAACCTTGGCCAGCCTCATGAGGTACTCGTCCTTCGTGAGCCTCATCCTCGGCCTCCAGTCAACAGGTTGGCGATCCGGGCAGCGATCTTGTTCAGGCCCTTATCCACCAGCCAGACCACGCACTCCACCAGTGCGCCTACAGCTATCCCAGCAAATAGGCACGTCACAGCTCCCAGCAGGAACCTCTCGACGGCGTCCACGTCAGGCCTCCTCGCAAGCCCGACAGCGCATGGCGAAGCGGCTGGTCCCGTCGGACGCAGGCGTCCACTCGGCGCGGCAGGTGGGGCACTCCTCGCCGACGGACTGGGCCACTGGGCGCTCCCAGAAGCCGCTCACGTCCCTGGACAGCACGGCGCCG
>JAKORR010000258.1 GCA_029777735.1 Armatimonadota bacterium
GCGGAGAGTGATCCTGATTACCGGACACCGCGATCCGACTACCTTTTCCGTCTCGGTGCAGCGACCGACGATCCGCCGGACGAGTTGATCGTGTGGGACGACAAACCCTCGAGACACTTGAGCGACTCTTGGAACGCGGCGCTGTTGGACGGCAGGGTGAAGACTTTCACGGCTGAGCAGTTCGCCTGTATGACTGCGTACGTTCCGAGCGCATATCCTGGTGAGAAGCGTCTCGCAAGACCGGCACCCACGACGTCCACCAGTCCGCTACCAGACACACCTGAGTCTGAACAAGGAGGCGTTCAGCGATGAATACCCGCGTGAGCCACCTTTCTGGGGCGTTTCCCCGGCGTCGCGGCTTCACTCTGATAGAGCTGCTGGTAGTGATTGCCATGATGGCGATCATGATGGCCACCGGCATGCCGGCACTGACTGCGGTCCTGGATCGTGGGCGTGTGAGCGAATGTCGAAGCCATCTGACGTGTATTGCACTGGCTGCCACAACGTATCGCCAAGAGCACGGGATCTACCCAGAGAGTCTCGATAAGTTGTTGGAGGCCAAGATGATCACCGACCCCACGATCCTCCTGTGCAGTAAGACCGGGGCACGCTATTATTACGAGCCGCCGGCGCCGGGATCGGACCCCTCGCTCATCCTGGCGGCGTGCACGAACCCAGCAACCCAGGCAGAGAACAGACCCCATGCCCGTGGTCGTGGCCTTCTTGTGCTGCACCTAGGTGGGCAGATTGAGGAAGTTAGGGCACCGTAGGCGCAGAGGGCTGATCTTCTCGTCTGGGCGCCTGCGGGGCACCGAGACAAGCCTCCTGCCCTTATTCCCTGCCGGCCCATGGCGACCTGACGGCACCACTAGAGGTCTTTGGCTTTTACAGCCCTGCGCCTTGGGGCAAGATTCCTTCGTTGGATGGCGAAGAAGCAGTTAGTAGGAGCTCGGTGTGCGCCTGACAACGTGACACTTCCAAGGGGGACAGGCATGTGATGCACCCTGTGATTCCACTATTGTTGCTGCTCTGTCTTGTGCCGCTGTGCTCGGGTATATCCCTTGGCGCGCCTAAGCGCGGCGAGAACTTGCTGGTGAATCCCAGCTTCGAGCAAGCCGCGGAGGGACTAGCGGCCTCTTGGAGCCCGGTCGGCGCGGGCTACACGCTCGTGTACGAAGGTGCTCAGGAAGGTCGCTCATGTTTTCTGTGCGAGTCGGACAAGCCGGATCACAGCGCAGGAGCCATGCAGGAGATCGTCTTTGATACTCCCATAAAGCACCCCTTCAAGGTGTCGGGCTGGAGCAAGTCCGAGAACGCGCTGGGGCCCGACTACTGCCTGTACATGGATTGCTGGTACGAAGACGGCACGAATCTCTGGGGCCAGCGGATGAACTTTCAGAGCGGTACTCATGGCTGGCAGTACATCGAGTACGTCTTCAATCCGGCCAAGCCGATCACTAAGATTCAATACTTCATCCTCTTTCGGCATTGCACAGGCAGGGCGTGGTTCGATAACGTCTCTATCTGCCTCGCCCCCTTCAAGATCGAGAGTGAACGACTTATTTCAAGTCTATATGGCAGCAATACAATCGAGTACTTTGCGAGACTGTCGCTACCAGCGAAGTGGACGGCGTCGGTCCTGCGGGGCAAGGAAGAAGTTTTCACAACTGGCGGCAAGGGCACGGCGGTGGAGTTTTCCTGGCCCGGCACAGACCAGGCTGGGAAGGAGCTGCCGGGCGGCACCTATACGGTGCGCGTCGCAGCGGAGGATGACCTGCTGGGTGAGGAACTGATGCACGAGACGCCGACACAGACGCGGATGGGACCAGGCCGGCGCTATATCGCGTGGGTCGAGAGCAGCATGAACCGAGTGCTGGTAAGCGACCTGCCAGACGACCCAACCCGTGCGCTCAGGGCTGAGATAGCCTTGGCAGGCAATGAGTACGAGAGCTTCCAGGTGGTGCTGCGGGCCGCGCCGGGCCAGGAGTTGAAGAACTGCACCGTAAGCGTAAACGACCTGAAGGACGGCCAGGGCCACACGATTAGCGCCAGGAACGTCAAGTGGCATCAGGTGGGCTTCGTGCTCATGGAAGAACTGTCTCGGCACCCGGCGCTACCTGACGCAGCGCCCGGCTGGTGGCCTGACCCATTGTTGCCGGTGAGCAAGTTCGACTTGCCCGGAGGCGTCACACAGTCGGTGTGGTTCACAGTGTATGCTCCCCCAAAGACCCCGGCGGGCATATACAGCGGCGAAGTCGTGATAAGACCCGAGGGGACGGCCGAAGTACGTGTGCCTGTCAGAGCCAGGGTCTACGGCTTCGACCTGCCCATCCAGTCGCATCTGAAGACTGCCTTCGCCCTGATGGACGGATTCCTGGAGAAAATTTACGGGCCCCTGACACCCGAACTGCGGCAGGCCTATGGCGACTACGTGCTGGAGCGGCGCCTCAACCCGGATGACATTTCTCGCACAGATCCGCCGGCGATTGAGGACCTAGAGCACTATGCCAAGCGAGGCCTAAACGCCTTCAACATCATCAACATGGTAGAGCCACGCGGTGAGCGCACCTGGGTGTGCTACAGCGACCCCAAGGTGTACACGCCCGAGTTCAAGGCCTACCTCATCCGGCGCCTGGATCCCTATGTGGAGGAGTTGAGGAAACGTGGACTTTTGGACAAGGCCTATGTGTATACCTTCGACGAGCGTGGCAAGGAGTTCTACCCGATCATCAAGGAGTACTTCGGGATGATTAAGGAGCGCTATGGCATCCCAACGCTGACGACAGCCAAGGTGCCACAGGACCCAGAGGTAATGCGCGAGCTGAACATCGACTGGAACTGCCCCGTGTCATCGACCTACAACTTTGAGCAGGCGGAGAAGTGCCGCGCAGCAGGCCTACAGGTGTGGAGCTACGTCTGTATGGGACCTAGGTTCCCCTTCGCCAACTGGCTCGCCGACGACCCGCTGGTGGAGGCACGCGTGATCTGGTGGCAGGCCTACCACCAAAAGATGGATGGCTTTTTGTACTGGGGTCTCAACATCTGGAGCAGAAAAAACAATGACTACATCATTGACCCAGAGAGGGACGGGCCGCGGCTAAAGTGGAGCATAACAACTGGAGGAGACTGGCCACGTCTGCACGGGGACGGTGAAATGCTGTATCCGGGCAAGGATGGTCCCTTCGGCTGCATCCGCTTGGACAACATCCGCGACGGCCTGGAGGACTACGAGTACCTGTGGATGCTAGCCGAACTCGAAGGGAATGTGGAGAAGGCCAGAGCGGCCTGCGAGCCGGTGACGACTGGCCTTACGACCTTCACACGCGACCCGAAGACAGTCTACGCCACACGTGACCGAATCGCCCGGCGTATCGAGGCCCTGCTGCGACAGCGGCGGTAGCTTGGGGCCAGTACACGACTGGGTCCTCCGCCCCTAGGGCCTACCGCTTATCTGGCTCAGACGGCAAGAGAACAAATCAAGCTAGTATCTCCGCTGCGCTGGCGCTGACAGCGCTCGGTCTAGCCATACCACCTCTTCCCCCCAAAGGCTGTGGCTTGAGAGCGGCACGAGGACCGCAACTTCACGACGAGCAGCCGGGATTCAGTCTTTGCAGAGTGCCACAGTTCGGCAGTCCTTCAGCACCAGAGCGATAGCAAAATCCCTAGAGAAGGCTACCACGCCACCTTCATGCCCGGGATACTGAGAAAGAGTTGAAAGTACATATTGCCGCTACGCGAACCGCTAGCAGCAACCAACTTCTCAGCTCCTGTTACCTGAAGGCCGGAGACTACCGTGAGCAAAGAGCGGCCAGGAAGCTCAGATTGACCATGCAACTGCCGTAGAGCTTGCCGGGAGCGTGTCTGACCAAGTCGGCGATAAAATCTGTTGCCTTCGACGATGTCCTCGGCCTGTTCACAAGCTTGTAGAGCAGAGGGGCCGTCCGTCGGGGCCAATGACGAAGCGCAGACTCCGGGGCTCGGCGTCGATGACCGCAAGCAGGATCTCGAGGAAGCCAAGGTGGACAGCGTCGTCGGGCCCGAAGTCGGAGACATGGACGTAGTTATCAAGCCAGATAGCGAGGTTCACAGCTTAGCCTTCCTGTGGCGGGCCTTGGCCAGCCACTGCAGGAACTCCTCGTTGAACCAGCTCTCTGGGTCAGCAGTGAGTGTGGCCAAGATGGTATCGACCATATCGCGGGCACGTATACAGCGCAGAGTGGCAGAGCCGATGCGACCGAACCGAACCAGTCCCTTCTCCGCCAGGTGCTCCCCCATTCGCTGAAAGTTGTGGCTGGGCCACACGCCGGGTTTCTCCCAGCGGCGAACCTCATCTTCAAGCTGAGTGCGGAGAGGTTTGGGCAGGCGGCTGAGGATGTTCTCAACGACACGGGTCTCGCAGTAATGGCCCATGGTGTTGACGGTGAAGTCCACCCCGACAAAGCAATAGGCAGCGTTCCACTGGTAGAGCCTCTCCCAGGGGCTTTCCCGGGCGAAGGCTTTGTCGCCGAAGACACAGGGGCGGAGGCCGGACTTGCCGTGATCGCGGGTGAGGTCAAGGGCGCGGGCGCCGATAGCAGAGACGGAGTGGGTCGGGTTGTCGCTGCGGACGCTGTCGGGGCGCAGGCGGAAGGTCTCGGTAATGAGGCCGGGGTAGGAAGGCGAGGTGTCAATGTCCCAGTCTTCGAGGCGCAGAGGAGGGTCGGCGTGATGCCACCAGAGAGTAGGAACAGCGACGGTACCCTGGGGGCCAACGGCGTCAAGAAAGCCATCGATGACAGCGTTGGGACCGCCGATGACTGTCCCCATGCTGCTAAGGGAGCTGTGGAACATGACGACGTCGGCAGGAAGGACGCCGACGGATCGGACAGCCGTGGCAACGTCCTCGCGGCGCACCAAGATGCTTTTGTCACCGGGCTCGGGTCTCATTGCGTGCCTCCGCTGGTTTATAATCACAAGGCACCCTTGCCGGCGCGCGCCTGCAGCCGAAAAGGATGGGAGCGGCTTCGCCCGTGGGAGGTTTACTCCTGCTGGGTGAAAGTAGAAGTGGTGAGGCTCCAGGGGCCGGTCTCGCGGTGCGATGTCGTCGCTAGATTTGTGTCCTCGGCCGGGATGCGACGCCAAAGGTTGCACATGCCCTGGCGGCGAAGTTGCTGAGTTGCCGGGCAGTCCAAATTCTCTTTTCTGCCCTGCAACAGGAGGTTTGAAGGCCAATGAGGCATCCCCACAAGTGGGAGGAGCTGCTTCCAGAGGAGTTTTTCGCTGAGATGGAAAGAGCGCCGATTGTGTACTGGTCGTGTGGGGCGATGGAGGAGCACGGGCTGCACATGGCGCTAGGCAACGATTATATACAGATGTATGAGGTCTGCTTGCGGGCGGCGGACATCACAGGGGGCATCGTGTTCCCACCGGTGCCCTTCGCGCCAGCGGGGATCC
>JAKORR010000259.1 GCA_029777735.1 Armatimonadota bacterium
GAGGAGTGCGCGCCTACGCGCGCCGGAGTGGCCCTCGACTCATGAAGGTTGTCAAAATAGCCGGGCAATAGAGATGACAGGTAAGCGATCCTGTACTAGGCTGTGGTCATGCCTAAGAAGATAGTGCTTGAGCTTAGTGAGTCCCAATACCGTGAGCTTACTGCTATGCGCGATCATCACCCCAAGCCCTACATGCGCGAGCGGGCGGCTGCTCTTCTCAAGGTGGCCGCAGGCCAATCGGCCCGCCAGGTGGCACTAAGCGGCTTGCTTCGTCCCCGCGACCCTGACACTGTCTATGGATGGCTACACCGCTACCAACTAGAAGGCATCAGTGGCCTAGCACTTAGGCCAGGCCGGGGGCGAAAGCCCGCTTTTTCCCCCTCACCCCCAAGTCCAGGCCAAAGAAGCCTTGCTTACCCTGGTGCATGAGCCTCCCGGGGCCTTTGGCCTACCTCAGTGCCGCTGGACCCTGGGCACGCTTCGCCAGGCGGCCCCCTTCCTGCACCTTAGCTCCAACGCCAGCCTGCATCACCTGCTAGAGCGGCTAGGCATAAGCTACAAGCGGGGTCGCCACTACCTCCATAGCCCCGATCCCCACTACCGGGCTAAGCTTGCCCTCCTTGCCTGCTGCCAAGCCCAAAGCCGGTCCGATCCCCACCACTACCCCCTGCTCTACCTTGACGAGCTCACCTACTACCGCCAGCCCACCATCGCCCCAGCCTACGAGGAGCGTGGTCCCCACCAGCCCCTGGCCCGCCGTAGCTACCAGCCCAACACCCCCTGGCGGGTGGGGGCAGCCCTGGATGGCCTAAGTGGCAGGGTGATCTATCGCCAAGCCCGCCATATTGACTGCCGGGAGCTAGTGTGCCTCTATGAGGACATATGCCAAGCCTACCCCAAGGCAAAGGCCATCTACCTAGTAGCAGACAACTGGCCCCTACACTACCATCCCGACGTACTGGCAGCCCTGGTAAGCCAGGAGCTACCCTTCCCCCCACGCCTTACTCCCACCTGGCCCAAGGAGCCTTCTGAGCGTGCACCCCGGCTGGAGCTTCCCATCCGCATGGTGCAGCTGCCCACCTATGCCCCTTGGACCAACCCCATTGAGAAGCTGTGGAGATGGCTCTACCAGGAGGTGTTGCACCTGCACCGGCTGGCTGACGATCTGGGTGCCCTCAAGGCCCGGGTGGCTGAGTTTCTGGACCAGTTCCACTCAGGCTCCCTGGCCCTTCTGCGCTACACCGGCCTGTTACCGCCATAATTCGACAACCTTCATAAGTCGGGGCTGCTGGGCCTTCGGCCGGGCGTCCGGGTTTCGCAGCAGAGCTGTGAACGTGGTCACGGCTCCGCCGTGACCGTCCAGCGCGGACGCCGGACATGGCACGTCCGGCTCGCGGTGCGTGGGAGGGGCCACGTGAGAGCCGCAATGCCGGATGGGCCGCCGGAAGTTGGAACGAGACGAGACGGGTGATGTGTCTAGCGTCGGCGAAGGTGGGTCACGGCTCCGCCGTGACCGTCGACGCCCGGCCGAAGGCCCCTTAGCCCCGAATTCCATTCGAGGCCTTTCCCACCGGCGCACCTGGGCAACGGCCTCACGCAAAGCCTCTTGCGCCTCCTATCCTTCGCGACTTGGCGCCCTTGCGTGAGATCATCTGCCCGCTGTCAGTTGATGCACCCTGTGCGCGAACGTATAATGCGCGCGGTACGAGCGAGCTAGACCGTCGTAGGAGGCATGTAATGGACTACGGTAAGCCGTTTACCTTCATGTTTGAGGATCGGGATTGGGTAGCCAAGATCC
>JAKORR010000260.1 GCA_029777735.1 Armatimonadota bacterium
CCGTGGCCCTCAATCTCTACCCCTACTCGGTTTTCACGTGGCTGTATCAAGCAGGTGCTTGCATCGTCTCACCCGACGGCTCCATCTCCGTAGACAGCCCTGAGGCCGCCGAGGCCATCGATTTCCTCCTCGGACTTTGGCGTGAGGGTCTTTCCGAGCGCCCCGACCCAGCTGACGATGACAGTCTGGCACAGTTCATCTCCGGGCGTGTCTGCTTTGCCTTTGCCACCTTCTACACTTTGGGAACCTGCGTACGGGCCGAGGGACTGGACTGGGGGATAGCGCCCCCGCTGCGTGGGCGTGTCCATGCCTGTTCCTGCTTGCCGACCTTCGTTGCCCTCAGCAGCCGCACGGCGCACCCCGAAGCTGCATGGGCTTGGGCGCGGTTCCTGGCCCTTGAGGGCGCTACCGAGTATACACGAGTCAACCTGGCTATCCCGGCGACGCGCGAGGGCCTCGCCCCGGAGTTGTTCCTTCCGCAGCCCCCGCTCAGCCGGGCGCGCAATGCCCTTCTGACGGCCTTGGCGATCTCTCAGGCCCCGCCGGTACACCCGCAAATCCCCTATGAGCGAATCATCGAGGAAACGCGCTCTGCTCTGCAGTTGGCCTTGGCCGAAGGGATAGACGGCAGGCACACAGGGTATCGCCTGGCTAGTCGCCTCCGTGACCTTGCAGAAAAGTACGATCCCTGAGGCTTTCATTGTAGCGTTCGTGGCGCCCGGCTTTGCACATTAGGCAGACATCGACGGCAGCGGCCAGATAATAGCGATCTTGGCTAATTCATCCAGGCGTGGCAGGCATGCGGCACAAATAGGGAAATCGAGCGGCGGACCTCAAGGAGAACAATTATCTCAACCACGCTGAGCGATCGCCGGCGCCTTCGGCCTTGCGGATGAGTGGCAGGCGTTTGTGGGCGGCCAGGAGGTTCCGATATCTGGCACCAGCGGGGGAAGCGGGTTCCCCTTCGATTTGTGCTTGCTGTTGGGGGCCAAGGGCGAGGTGTACGTGGAGCTTGAGGACGGGCGGTAGACCAATCGCATTATGGTCAGTCAGTTCGAGACGACGGCGGAAATCGACTATGAAGAGACCCTTGGGACTGCAGGCAAGATAACACCGAGATATTCGGAAATGGCGTTTGGGCAGGGCCTGTACAACGCATTGTCGAAGGAACTGACCTACGGCGGTTGGCCTAGCCAGACGGTCGAGCGCCCAGACGAGCCCTATGTGCTCATATGCGGCAATGGGGGAGTGGGAGGTGGAATGGGGCTTCAACAGCACGAGGCAGATCGGGAACACGGTCTTCCGATGGGTGGTTAGCGGCGACGCCAAGAGCGGCAAAAGCGAACCCGAAGGCGAGAACCAGTCTCAAGGAACGGTCATGGTGCTCCTGTTGCCTTTCTCACGCCCGAGACGCCCAAGTCTTCGTCTCGGCCAACGTGGGACCTGTGCACTGGGCTGCGACCGGCCCGGACGGGACTGGCAGGGCGACACGATGATGATGTTCCGAAGCCTGCCGCGTCAGACAAGAACCTACACCCGTTGACCGGCGACGCTCCAGGAAAAGATAGTCCCTGGCCTCGGTGGTGGCTCCTGGCGTATAGCGACGACGCAGCTCAGTCCGCCTCCGAAGGGACTCGGGCAGCCGGTACTTGATCCCACGGCGCCGCCGTCTGAGCGATGGGCCCCGAGTCCTCTGGTAAGGCTACTCCGGCAGAGGCCTCAGTGATGGTCGGGGCTCTAGGGTAACGGGGACAGGCACGGCCTGAGGCGGGGCTTTCGCCTCTGCGGGGGCCTCAATCAAGGGTCGTGAAGCGATAGGAATCGGGCCCAAGGCCCCATAACCGGAGGTCTAGGGTAGGGTACCCTTGCCCAAGGGACTAGGTGGCGACCCCCAACAGGTCAGCGGGGCACGTAGCCGAAGCGTTTAATGATACCAAGACCAAACTCCCAGTCCCCGCCGGCTATCCTCCGGACCAAGCCCAGGGCGTTAAGGTCTTCATCGAAGTCCTTGTAGGCGAGGAGACTAGCGACGCTGGGGTAACCACGGCGCCGTGACCTCTCCACAAAAACGTCCAGGCCGCTGCTCTGATACAGGGCCGGTAGATACACGCCGACAGTGTCAAGATGCGCACCGCGCGGGTCGTCGCCAAACTCGGCATACGTGTCCAGCTTTCCAGGAACTGCTGGCCACGTGACGTCGCAAGTGAGCCCAGTGCCGGCTCCGCCCTGACGGAGCCAGTTCACTCCCACCTGGCCGCCCCCTACGGCCCGCTGCGCGCGCACGTACCAGCCGCTGCCGTCTCGTTCATCCAGCGGCGTGAAGTCCTCCATCCACATCAGATCGACGTCCGTGAAGTCGTCTATTGCTAGGCGCCAACGCACCCCGTCCACCAGGCCCAAACCGACCAGCCTACCCAGATTGCTGTTGTTGACGGGGCCCTCCAGGACGCGTTGGCGGCCGAGGGTGGCATCGCCGCGAGCCGTGCGCACCAGGAGAAAGGCCTCATCCAGCTCTACGTCAAGGTCGCCCTCGAACTCATGGGAAGTCCGCCAGCCCACCCGGCCATAGGTCTCCCCAGATACGCCGCTGAGGCGAAGTCGCACCCCGGCGAAGTGCATGCCCTCAGTGACCAGAGTGTAGGCATCGACATCGCTGGATGGGCCGAAGAAGCGGCGTCCGAGCAGCTCCTCCGACTCCGAGGCAAAGGCCGCGACTCCCGCAGCGGCAGTCACCAGATGCCAGCCCGATAGGCTGGCAAGGGCAACCGGCGCCTGTGTTCCTCCCTGCTGCACGACGACATGGACCTTCCCTCTTCCGGATGTCGGAGAGGGAACCCCGCCCTCGGCGATTGGGGAGATCACCGCCGACCACTGTTCCTGACGCTCCAAGCCAGCGGAGGTTCCAGGTGTCGCCTGCGTGTTGGTGCCCGACTTCAGTCCATGCCACCAGGGGCGCGGGGTTCCTGTGGGGAACGACCACGGGTAGTTGTCCGAGATCACGGTCGGCTTGAAGGGAAAATACATGGCCGGTACTCCGCCGAACTCCATGCCCTCGCCCCAGCCAATTCGCTCCTCATAGATTGGTTTGCCATCCTCTCCGTACTCGCCGGTGGGTCTGCGAAGCAACGCACAGGCAGCAATGTAGAGGGTGTCTTTGGGGCTCATCTCGAGTTCCGCAACTGGCACCAGGTAGTCGTCCGTTGTCGCGCCGCCCAGATCTTCGTGCTTGTAGGGAAACAGGTGCGGCGTGGTGACGGTCGGCGGCTCAGTGCCCACATACAGATAGGTCGCCACAAGTACCCACTCGCCGGTGGCTTCGTAGGTAGCGTGTAGGTTCTCCCCCTCGATCGCGACGTTCACAGTTCCTGCGTCCGCGTCCTCTTCGGTCCGCAGCCTGACACTGGTACTCTTCATGCTTGCCTTCTGCTGGTCGCCGACCTTGGTGGAGCCGGCAGGGGTGTCAAGGGAGGCTTCGCCGTCCCAGGCGGAGAGGTTCTCCCCGTCGTACAGGACCCAAGTGCCCCGGATTGTGGCGGTGGCAGTCGCTCCTTCGATGCGGGCGCCCTGTCCTCTCACTACGTTAGCCAGAACTTGCCCGCTGACGAGCTTGACCCGTCGGTCGCTCACCGAGCTCAGAACCATATCGCTGAGAGGGGCCATTCGCACCAAAGCGCC
>JAKORR010000261.1 GCA_029777735.1 Armatimonadota bacterium
CGGACCTTGCGCGGGACGGCGTCCAGGTGCACCTCGCCGACGATCGCCGAGGTCTTGGCGTCGAGGGCCACAAGGGTCTTGCCCTCGCGGCAGGCGACGTAGACGCGATCGATCTTGGTCGGGGGCACTAAGTACGGGCGCTGGAGGGCCGCCTGCTCGAAGTAAGCCAAGGACCAAGGCTGGGCGGGCACCTTGGTCTCACGCACAACCTCGAGCTTGTTGGTGTGTATCGCCACCACGCGATTGCCCAGCGCGTCGGCCACGTAGAGAAGCTCGGCTGTTGGCACAGCCACCAGGTCAACCGGGTAACCGCCAACCGGGATCACCTTCACGAGCTTGTCGTCGGCAGTGCTGACTACACCCACACGCCCGACAGCGGGAGCGGTAAAGAATAGGTATTTGCCGCAGACCTCGAGGCGCGTGGGGCCTGGGTCCCTGGTCAGGGGGTAGTCGAGGGCTGCCGCTACAGGCTCGGCCTTGGTCGCCTCGCTCACGTCGATTTGGCTGCTAGTGTTGCCCGCGTCCAACCGGAGGAGGTGGACGTCGCCGCGCAAATACTTTTTCTGCCGGCCCACTGCAACGGAGGTCCGTTCGCCGGGCGTACCGTACTGGAGCTCATCGGCGACAAGGGTGCGGAGATCCTGGGCGGAGTAGGCGGGCTGCTGGAAGCGCACGGCGAGCGTTGTAGGTGGATTGCCGCGCAGTTCGAGGTTTATGGGCGGGGCGGGCAGATTGACAGTCCGGGTGATCTTGCGGGTGTTCGGGTCCACTACCGCCAGGGTCTTCGCAGCGCGGCAGGCGACGAGGATTGAGCCGCCCGTCTGAACCATGCTCCAAGGCTCGGTCGGGAGCTTGATCTCGCCGGTGACCTTGGCGGCGTCGGCGTCAAGGAGAACCAGACGGTCACCCAGTGCATCCGTCACCCACACCCGGCGCGCGGCCGTATCGATGAGCAGGTCCGTAAGGTAGCCGCCAACGGGCACGAAGCCGAGGACTCTCCTGGTCTCGGCATCGGCGAGGCCGACGCGACCGGCTTGAGGCGCTGTGAAGAAAAGGCGTTTGCCGTCGGCGACAACCAGATCGGGGCCGGGGTTGGGGGAGAGGGGATAGGGATAAAGCTTGGCCGCGCGGGCGTCGCCGGTACGCCACCAGAGGGACCGAAGGCGCAGGGTCCCCTCCTCGCGCATCGTGAAGGGGAACTCGAGCACAACGTTGCCCGCGGTGCCAGAGTCGACATAACGGCCGGCGCTGGCAAGCGGGTCGGTTACTACCTGGGCGCGGTCTGCGCCAGTCGCCAGCTCGGCCTGCCACGTCTCGAGTCCACTGCGGCCGGGGGCGGCGAAGTCCGCCAGGGCGGCGGTGGTACAAAGGCCCAGCAACAGTACAGCTGCGACGGCCACGAACCCGACCTGTCGCGTTGCAAGGGGCCGCGGCGTGGGAATAGGCGCAGTGCTCATGACTTGTACCTCCCTGATCGCGCGAGCGACCTGTTCCCGTTACGGGGAAGGTAACTACTTCACTTTGCGACCTCTCTCACGGGGAGCTAGTGTGTGCCCGCAAGATTGTCCAGAAAGGACGGAACTTGTCGCGCACTAATAATTTGTCGGTGATTGAGGGAAAACCTCCTCCAACCTCCCTGACAGTACAAGGTAAGTTACGAGGAAGGAATCCTCGCGGGGCGGCAGGGATGGGAGGCGGACTTTGGCGGGCGCGGAGAGAGATTGGGAGAGGGCAGCTTGTTGTCGGGGGGCGTGGCAGCTACGTATAATCGACGCCAAGGGCGCGTAGACTCATAAGGCGGTGAGCAAGTGTTGGACACGGCTCAGCCGAGGCAGGGCGACCTTATCTCCGTAGTAATCCCTGTTTACAATGAGGAGGCGAATGTGGCGGATCTCTGTGCAGCTCTTCGGGAGGCTCTGGGAAAGCTAGGGCGGCCGTGGGAAGTAGTGCTGATCAACGACGGCAGCAACGACGCCACGGCGGAGCGGCTGGACGCAGAGACGGCGCGGGACGCGCGGTTCACCGCCGTGCATCTGAGGCGGAACTTTGGACAGACGGCAGCCATGGCGGCAGGCTTCGACCACGCCCGGGGCGAGGTTCTGGTAGCAATGGACGCAGACCTGCAGAACGACCCCAGCGACATTCCCCGACTGCTGGCGCTGATCGACGAGGGCTACGACGTGGTGAGCGGGTGGCGGCGCCACCGGCAGGACAAGTGGCTAACCCGGGTGCTGCCGTCGCAGATGGCTAACTGGCTGATTTCGCGCACAACAGGCGTGTATCTGCACGACTATGGCTGCTCGCTGAAGGCCTACCGGCGCGAGATCCTCACCGACGTGCGACTGTATGGCGAGATGCACCGGTTTCTTCCGGCGCTGTGTCAGTGGGCCGGGGCGCGGATCGCCGAGGTCGAGGTGGAGCACCACCCGAGACGACACGGGAAGAGTAAGTACGGGTTGTCACGGATTCTGCGCGTGCTCTTGGACCTCACAACCGTCAAGTTCTTGATGAGCTACTCGACGATGCCGATTAGGGTGTTTGGGCCGGCAGGGATCGCAAGCTTCCTGGTGGGTCTGGTGCTGGCAGGCTATCTGAGCTGGGAGAAGCTGGCGCGGGGGGCCTCCATTGCCAACCGACCAGCCCTGATGCTGGCCGTGCTGCTCATGATCCTGGGTGTACAGTTCGTGAGCATGGGGCTGTTGGGAGAACTGGTGGCACGGACGTATTACGAATCGCAGGGGAAGAGGGTTTACGCTGTGCGGCGGGTTAGCGGGTGGGGACAGGAGAGGGGCTGAGGAGCGGGGAAGAGAGCGGCCCGAGTCTAGGAATGCACAAGGAAAGTTGGACAGCCATGGTGCTTGAGAGAAACTTGAGGATTTGTTCGATAGGCATGAGGGGCTGCGCGGAGCCAGGGAAGGAAATCGAGGAAGCGAGGGGGCGATGGGCGGGAAGTAGCAGGACCGTGAGAGGGGAGATGCCGCAAGGTAGAAAGTGGAGAGGCAGAGATGATGTCAGGTGCCTGTGCGTGAGGAAACAGAGACGTCGTCTACACTAGGCTCTGCTCTCGGCTGAGCAGGGGCCGCCGAGGCGGGAGCGTCGCCGGAGGAAGTCTTCGCTGAGGCACGCTTGGGAGGCTTGCCAGTTTTGTCCTTGATAAGCTTGTCGATGACCAAGTAGAGATCGTCCATGTTGTAGCCGTGGCCCATGTTCGCTGGGCCCTGGAACATGATCAGGCCCTTGCCGGGTATTTTGAAGGCGGCCTTGCCGTTAATGAGGAGCCCCATCTCGCAGCCGATCTTGCTCGTGTCCGCGATCTTGGCGACTTCTGGGTCAGCAGTGTCACTGAAGACCACCCGGACTTGGCCCTGATATTCCTTGTAGAGGTCGCGGAAGATGTTCACGCTCTCGGCATGGCATGGATTGTGCATTGCCATAAGCACCCGTACTACCACGGGAGCATCCTTAGGCCCAAGCTGATGATTGGGAATATCCTTAAGCAGCTCGGTGGGCGTGTACGTCTTCTGCTCTGCTGTGGAGGCCTGGCCCTCAGGGGGCTTGGCGGGCTTGAAGATGTCCGTAGCGCTCTCTGAGAGCACGTTCCATACTGCTGCAGCCAGAACTACACCCACTACCACTAGGCTAATCTTAGCACCGTCGCTCATGTTCAGTTTCTTCTCCAACTTAGAACCCTCTGCTGACTGGGAAGTTTACTTTGAAACCCGTCAGCAGAACGCCAAGGGGTCTGGGCGTGAGATCCTATAGTTAGTCTATAGGCATAGATGAACACCCAAGAGCCCTTGTAAGTAGAAGCCTTGATGTTGACCAGTTCAGTTGCAAAGTATTATACCAAATAGAACAAGCTGTAAGCTTGACTGGCAGGAGATAGTGGAGTGGCGGAGGTGGTGGTTGCTGATTCAGATCATGAGAGTGTGTTTGTATCCTAAAATGTCTATGAAAGCACAGGGGTATAAGGAGTACCCTGTGGGGTATTGAGCTAGGAGGGCGATACCGTCCCCGGGTATCGAGTCTCTTGTGATTCTTCTACATATCACATCTGCTAAGAGCCTTCCGGAAGACGTGAAGGCTTGTGGGGCAGGGGCTGAGAGGCTGTGTAGTAAAGTGAAAGGACGGTTTTCCTGAAGTCAAAGGTCGGTATTGAGCGGTTGATTTCAAGTCAGGGGTCGGTAAAGGGTAGGTCTGGTGAGTTCAAAGGTCGGTATTAGCGGGTGGGATTTTGAAGTCAAAGGTCGGTAATTAGCCGGCGCGAATCACGGGCAATTCCAGATTCCAGGGCGCCTTCGACGAGCTTACCAGCAGGTGCATCACTGTGGCTTGTATTCACGTGGTAAGCAAGTTAGCATGGACGTCCGTGTTCCTGGTGACCCTGGCGCTGGCCTGCAGTCTGGCCGCCCCAGGTAACACAGGAGCACAGGACTGCGCGGAACCCCAGGATTGGCGTCCCCAAAGGTCAGTTTACACCACGCAGATGGACGGCAAGCCCGCCGAAGTACTACTTCTTGAAGGGCCGAGAGGGGGACGAGCGACGGTCTTGCGCTGGCCTGTGGTGCTGGGTGACGTCAGCGAGCCGGGCGGAGAAGAGGCAGAGGGCTGGCGGACCTGGAGGCTTGAGGGTGCAGCCTGGGCCCGGTACAAGCTAACGGATAAGGCCCTCGACGCTGTTGTTCAGGCGGGCGAGTACCTATATACCCTCCGTGCCGACCGCGACGCCGGCATCGACCTCGAAGACCTCGCGGGCTTGTGGATTGCGGCCTATGAGGCCTTCGTTCGTTGGCAGTCGTCACCTGAGGCACAGTTGCCCATGGAGACGCCAGAGTCACCTCAGGCGCCCAGGGACCAGCAGCCCCAACTGCCGCGGCACGATCAAGATCAACAGCAGCAGAAGATGGCCCAGGGCCTAGCAGAGGTCCGCGCCAGGCTCCCAGAGGAGCTGGTTACCGAGCTGTGGGTGGTAGAGATTGAGGACCTTGTGCAGAGTAGCGAGCCCAAGTGGTGGATCAAGCCCGGCGGCTTGGTGGAGAGAGCCGTGGTCTGTGAGGATGTGGTGAGAGGCGAGCCTTCGGGCGTCAGGAAACGCTTCCCCGCCGGCACCCGCAGTGTCTACTTCTGGGCACGCCTGCGCTGTTCGGGCACGCGCGAGCTGGGCATCCTGTGGCGCGAGGGCGAGCGCATCATCGTACAGCGGCGACATAGCGTCCGCGGCAACACCGTCATCACCGGGCGACTGTATGGCCAGGCCGAAGGCGGGCTGTCCATGGGCCGCTATAGCCTCGAGATCGTGAGCAGCTACGGAAAGGAAGCCGAGCTGGACTTCGTCGTTGAGCCGCCGCCTGCTGCCCTAAGGGGCCGGTAGGCGAGAGGCTGCGGTGTCGTCTGGTGCCTATTCTCGTCGAAGCATGAGAAGACGCAGGAGCTGGAGAATGGACATTAGTGCCGCCGCCACATAAGTCAACGCCGCCGCGTGCAACACATCGCGGACCGCGGGTAGTTCGTCCTCTGCCAGGATTCCCGTTTCTCCAAGCATCCGCAGGGCCCTGGAACTGGCGTTGAACTCCACCGGGAGTGTGAAGAGCATGAAGAAGACCGTGGCGGAGAAGAAGGCGATACCGATGTTCTGAAGCAAGGGGCTAGCGAACAGGAAGCCCACGAAGAACAGAAGTATCCATAGATTCCCCATACTCGCCATCGGCACCAAGGCGTTGCGCAGGGCCAGCGCCCCGTAGCTCTGCGCGTGCTGCACAGCGTGGCCCGTCTCGTGAGCCGCAATGCCTACGGCTGCCAGGGAGGGCTGGTGGTACACCTGGGGTGACAGCCGCAAGACACGGTGGATCGGGTCATAGTGGTCGGACAGGAGGCCCTGGGTCATCTCAACGCGGACGTTGGTGATCCCGGCTACGCGGAGCAGGTACTCCGCGGCCTGCGCTCCAGTGAGGCCACGGCGGGACATCACACCAGACCATTTCCGGAAGGCCGCCGAAACTCGCGCTTGGGCGTAGATGCCCAAGATCACGGCGGGGATGAGCAGAATTATTGTCCAATCCCAAAGGTAAAGCATGGCCTAGGGCATACCTCCTAAGTTTGTTCTCCTTTGTAGTTCTCTTATTTTATCATAATATCATATACCCCAAAGGCCTTCAGGTTCCGTGGCAGGCCGGATAGGCGCAGGGACGAGCGGGCTGAAGGTCGTGCCAGGCAGGGGGGCAGCCAGGGTCGCGCGAGGGGTGCCTCAATCGAAGCCACGACTACAGGGCGGCAGCGTCAAGTTCATGCGTCCTTGGCCAGCGAGCACTGGTCGCGGTGTCGAGACGAACCACTCGAGATCGCTTTGGCGCTAGTGCTGAAAGGTGCTGCGGCAGTTCTGAGGAGGCCCTTGTATACCGCTTGAGTGAGCGAGACCCTGGCAGGGGCCCCGTCGGCGAGGAGGTGCCCTGGGGGCGAGGCTAGCGCCAGCATATTGACATAATGCACGTTATAAGACCGTGCGCGGTCTGCCTCCACAACTCTTTAGGACCCAGCCTGAGGCGCCGCAGCTCCACCTCTCGGCCTCGCGCTGCCCCAGGCAGTCTCCCGGCCCGACGGCGTCCAATAGCTCTCCCCCAGACGGAGAAGGGCCTGCCACCCCTCAGGCAGCTCTCCTCCGAGACGGAGGAAGCACGGCCTTACTCCAGTTCGTCGCCCGCCGGACTCAGCCCATACTCCGCCGCGATGACGTTTGCAATCTCCTGGGCCGCGGTTTCTGCCAGCCTATAGTCCACCGCCTCGGTCATCACGCGCACCAGCGGCTCTGTCCCCGAAGGCCTAAGGAGAATGCGCCCTCTGTCCGCCAATCGTCTTCGCCACTTCTGAACTTCTGAAGTCACACACTCGTTTCGTTCCCACGAGTGTTTGTCCCTCACCGGCAGGTTGATGAGGACCTGCGGTACTTTGCGCAGGGGTGCACACAGCTCCGACAGCCGCTGGCCACTTCGCGCCAGCACTTCGCACACCCGCAGTGCTGTATAGACACCATCGCCCACGCCGGTCTCGGCCAAGATGATATGCCCCGACTGCTCGCCGCCCAGCAGCGCGCCGGTTTGCTTCATCAAATCCATGACGTACCTGTCGCCCACGTCGGCCCTGAGCAACTCGACGCCGAGCTCTCTTAGAGCCAGTTCGAGGCCGAGGTTACTCATCACCGTGCCCACGACCAAGGGTGGGTTCAGCAGGCCGCGTGCCTTCAGGTTCGCGGCCAGCACATACTTGCCAAAGTCGCCGTCGCGGATCTGGCCGCGGTCGTCCACGAAGACCGCGCGGTCGCCGTCGCCGTCGAAGGCCACGCCCAGGTCTGCACCCCGGGCCAGCACCTTGCGGGCCAGGCCCTCGGGATGCAGACTCCCACAGTCAACGTTGATCGCTGTGCCGTCCGCGTCGGCGTTGAGCACCTCTACCTCTGCCCCGGCGCGGAGGAAGGCCGCTGGCGCCACCTCGTAAGTCGCGCCGTGACAGCAGTCCAGGACCACCTTTAGCCCCGCGAGTGACAGATCGCCGCCCACGGTTTCGAATAGCAAGTCCAGGTATCGCTCGCTCGCGGTCTCGTCGCGGCGAATCGTCCCGATGTCGCTACTGGTGGGCCTGGGGGCTAAATCCTCGTCGGTGAAGGCCAAGTCCTCGATCTCGCGCTCGGCGTCCTCTGGCACCTTACTGCCGTCGCTGTTGATGAGCTTGATGCCGTTGAAGGCGGGCGGGTTGTGGGAGGCGGAGATAACAACTCCCGCCGGGTGCGCGTCCCGGCGGACCAACAGGCACAGGGCGGGGGTCGTGAGGATCC
>JAKORR010000262.1 GCA_029777735.1 Armatimonadota bacterium
CGGGTGTCAAGCCGCCTGTGAATCCGCGTGCCAGACGAGCTGTCAACGGGAGTGTCAGTCGACCTGCCAAGAGTCGTGTCAGCAGGCATGCCAGACCTCTTGTCAGTCGACTTGTGAGAAGACCTCCCAGGGGGGCGGCGGGTGCTGGGTGGCCGGGACGCCGGTGTCCGTATACGATCCGGAGACGGGCGAGGTGTCGGAAATACCGGTTGAGCGGCTACAGCCTGGCATGCTGGTGCCGTATTATGACCCGGCTGATGACTCCATCAAGACCTGTGAGTGTCTGAGCAACGACACGAGCTATACCTCCACCATCTACGTGGTGGAGGTGGAGGGCGGCTACCGGCTGGAGGCCACCGGCGAGCAGCCTCTAGATGTGCTAAGGCAAGACCACTGGCACACGCTGGCCGTGCGTTTCCTGCGGCTCGGCGACAAGCTGGTGAGGCCGTTCGACGGTTCACTCCATGAGGTGCTGTCATTGACCAGGACGACCAGGCCCAAGACGTGTGTATACAACCCGCGCACGGTGTCGGGGAGCTACATCGCAAACGGGTTCTCGGACATGGCGAAGGTGAACTAGCATGAAGAACAACGCCTCAGTGGCAACATCTACACGAACTCAGGAGCTGGCTAGGGTGCTCAACGTCCGCCAGCTCCTCTTGTTTGCCGGCGATGGAGACGGGTCGTGCTCCATGGCCTGTGACTACTGCTTCATAGCCAAGACGGGTACACACCGGGTTATGAGCCGGGAGACGCTACGCGACGCGATGGCGTTTCTCGAAAGCCTGACCGATCAGCCGGCCCTTCATTTTTTCGGCACCGAGCCGACGATGCAGTGGGATCTGATCGTCGATGCGCGGCGGCTGCGGCCCGACTGGCCGATCAGCATGACCACCAACGGCCTGCTACTGACCCCGGAGCGCATTGACTGGATGGCCGCCAACGACGTGAGGGTATACGTCTACTCCATCGACGGCGGGCCGGAGCACAACAGACATCGTGTCGACGCCCAGGGTAGGCCCACCTGGGACAGGGTAGCGGCCAATCTACGCCACCTGCTCCAGACCCAAGGCGCCTGGGTCACGGCCCGGGCCACATGGACGCCGGACGACTACGACCTAGTAGGGCGCTTCAGGGCTCTGGAGGCCCTGGGGGCCCGGAGCATCCAGGTGGTGCCGGATATCGAGCTGGGAGTCGAGTGGGATGAGCGGCGCGTCGAGCAGGCGTATGTGGAGCTGGGTGAGCACTACGCCTGGCGACGGACGCCATCGCGCTATATCAACGACCTGGTCGATGCCATCGCCCGTGGCAAGCCCAAGCCCGGGAACCCCTGCAACTTCGGGCGGGGCGCGTGGACTGTGATGCCCGATGGCGAGCTGAGGGCTTGCCAGCGCGGGGAGCACATCGGTTCCATCTACGAGGGGATCACCAACGAGGTCCCCCTATACGAGAGCCAGCTGTGTGGACAGCTCGTCGATAGTCGGCAGCCGCTGAAACCGGAGTGTCACACGTGTGACGCCTACAATCACTGCCCGGGCGTGGGCTACTGCTGCGCAGCTAACCGGGGCGCCGGCAACGCGGCGATCCCCACAGAGGCCCACTGTCAGCACCTGCGGGGCATGGTGAGGGCCTGCAAGGTGTGGGCGCAGAGACGACCCACGCCGGTGGAGAGGGTGCTAAAACGGAACGTGCTGGGGGTGATCTACGGTGAAGCTCCGCAAGAGCGGCAGGACGGTCCCGAGGCCTCCGGAGGCCCTGGAGCTACCCGAGGACAGACAGCTGATGGGCTTGATGATGCTTGATGGAGAGAACAAGCCGCCCGCGGAAGAGGAGTGGGAGGAGTGGTGCGATCTGGATGGCGTCCCCCGGGCCTGGACGCGGAAAGGCGTCAGCGTGATCTCGGTCGAGATCGGGGAGCCGGACAAGGACGCACCGGTTGAGGTCTACCAGGCGCTCAAGGATGCGCAGCGCCGGGCAAAGAG
>JAKORR010000263.1 GCA_029777735.1 Armatimonadota bacterium
CGGGCTGCATGGCCCTCGGGCAGGCTGCGCTCCAGCAGTGCCATACGCTCGGCTGTGGCACTGACGTCTGCGGGGCTGCCAAGCTGTTGCACATCGGCGAAACTGCGGTAATTGCTCCCCCAAGTCGCGTTCAGCCGCCCGATGTCACCGTAGCGCCCACGCAGGTGGTCGCGGAAAGAGGAATCGCACGCCTCGCAGTAGCAAGGCATGCGCGTGAGACCTTCGCCCAACATGCTCTGGTTGAGCACCCATGGCTTGTCGCGTAGACAGCGCCCCAGCGACGTGGCCAGAGCTTTAGTTCGTTCCCACAGCTCGGGGCGTACACAAATGTCGTCGGCGCGGAAGACTGGCGTGTACCAAGCCTTGAAGCCGTGTGGCCACAGCTCACGGGGCTCGTCGAACCAGGCCCCGGGCCCACGCCGCAGGACCTTCACTCCGTCGCGGGCCATTCGAGCCAGGAGATTGTCGCAGGGCGAGCGGCTCACGTAGGCGGCACCCACTCCGAAAAAGTCGCGGTATCCCTGGGGCTCTAGCACGGGCACAACAAGAGGCTGCAGGCGGAAGGAAGACACGCCTTCCTTCCTAGCCTCCAGATGAATCGTGTATGCCCCGGCAGTTAGATCGCGCTCGGCCAGGCGCATGGGCAAGGTGCGCTTTTCACCCGCCTTGAGGGTGATCTGCGTGTCCAGGGCCGGCCGCGATGTGTCTGCCTCCGCTCCGCTGCTGACTAGCCCCACCAGGCGGCCTACGAAGACCACGCCCGTGGCGTTGCTAACCGCCAGTTCCAGCCGCGGCGGTTGGTTAGTGTACAAGAGCGCCGGTGAGGGCTCGGTCACCAGGCCCGCTAGATTACGGCCCGCCAACTCATAAGACAGAAGGCCTTCCATCACCATCAGGCCATAACGGGCGAGGCCGTAGTAGCCCTCAGCGTCGCGCGTAACCAGGTCCGCTGTGTCGCCCGGCTGCAGGGCGACACAAGAGGTGGTCGTCACGCGACCCGCGGGACCGCCGATATAGACTCTGGGCGATGCCAAGTCCTGCTGTGGCAGCGGAAGACCGCCCCAGAGGCCAGGCGATGTGGGGGCCTCTTCCTCGACGGGCCCGGGCGCCTCCGCGAGCCACAGGCGCAGTCGGACAGGCACCGACGCCGAGCCTGTGTTGACCACGCGCACCCCCTGCGCCAGCCACTCGACTACCTTCACCGAAGCCGCAAGAGCCGGCTGCTCTGCCACTACCGCTACTTCCTCGGGAGAAAGCTGCCGGTCGAAGAGGCGCAGCTCATCCACCCAGCCGCGAAAGGGGTAGGCGCCCCCTGGCGTGTGGCTGCCGATCCGCCCGGGCCACCACGTCAGGGGTGTGGGCTCGAAGCTGCCTCGCGTCGACGCCACCTGTCGGCCGTCCACGTATAGTGCCGACCCGATCTCCGCGTCCCAGGTCAACGCGAGGTGGGTCCATTTCCCGCGGACCAGAGGAGTGGGGATCGTCATTCTGCGAGACAGCGCCGCCTGTGCCCAGAGCTTCTCGCCCTGGCTGACGAGCGCGATCTCGTAGCCGTCGATAAGCGTATTGCCTGCCCGGCACATGAAGTCGAAGATCACGTGCTCGGGACCGCCCGCAGCCGGGGCGAAATCAGGCTGTATCCATAGGGCGATTGTGCCCGTGCGTGCCTTACTGCCAAAGAAAGCCGCGGGATTGGGCAGCATCAGTCCATTGGCACTCTCGCCCGTCATTCGCAGCGCTGAGCCCGTTTTCCCGGGGCCTACCTGCACACGATAGGCGTAGGCGGGCCAGGGATTCAGGCCGATGCTGTGGCCTGGGTCATCCGGGTCGTCAAAGGTGTACCACGCTGTACGCGTCTCGCCTATCGCTGTGCATGGCTGCTTCGCTTGGCCCGTTGCTGCCGCCTGTAGAGACAAAGGCGTGGCGAGGAGCACCCAAAGTGCCGCTATGAGGGTCCATGGCTTCAAATCACGTGTCTGCATGGGCAATATCCTCCAACCTTGGACCACCGCCCAGGAGATGACAATGGCCAAGCATTCGGCTAGGGAGGCCCCAGAGGCACTAGCGACTTCACACTCTCGCCTAGTCTGCCCACAGCCTCCCAAGCAGCTCGGTCCCGGTGTCTATCCAAAGCTGCGCCGTTCCGGGAGTGGCTTTCGACACGGTCGCCAGGCGCGTCTCGTAGCTGCCTTCCTTGAGTGCCGTGTCGGTCGGGATGTACCCCGCCCAGTCGTTGGCCAGCTCGACGACCATGGTACGCGGGAAGGGCGAGAGTCGCTTGATCGAAAGGCCTATCTCAGCGAAGACCTCGCCGGGCAGAGCAACAATGCCGAGGTCCCCCAGCCGCAAGGCCTGGATGGGTACTGACCGCTGTATGGGCTCTTGGGCGAGCAGGGTCAGTTCCTTGGCGTAGACCCACTCGCGGTTGTCGGGCTGAGCGAGCCCTTCGAGCATCCGCCGCGCGGCCTCCATCTGTTCAGCCGTGATTTCGCGACGCGTGAAGGGCACTTCGGCCCAGGCCGCGCCCACCGGCACCTCGTCCGTCCATTCCCTAAGGTTCTGCCACTGCCTGTTCGCCTCGGACGCCAGGATCCGGCCGACGCGCTCGATATGGTACCAGGGGTGTGGGGGATTCCATGGCGGGAGGTCGGTGTCAACCCAGAAGATGTCTCCGCAGGTGCCATTAGCGTAGATCGTTCGGAAATCGCCGCCCATCATCCGGTTTAGTTCGCGGCGGAGCACCCCGGAGTAGTCGGCGCTGATGCTGCAGGTTGACGGCGTGCCCACGTAGTGCAGGGCGTAGTTCACCAGGCCCCATCGTGGCCGCAGCAGCTCTGGCTCCGCGAAGGCCGCCAGCACCAGTTCGGGGTCATCCGGCCCGGCCTGCCGCACTCGCTCGGCGCTGCCCGGCGTCGGGTGCATCACCACTGTCCCGTCCGCCATATGCCAACGGCGGTTGTGCGAGATCTCGGGGCATCTGCCTGACCCATGGCCCAGGACCACCGGCTGCAGGCGAATCTGCGCGAGCCGTACCGCGTCGGCCGCCTTGTGCATCGCCCACTCAACGTACACGTCCTCCCGCTTC
>JAKORR010000264.1 GCA_029777735.1 Armatimonadota bacterium
CACCGGAAGCAATGACTTCGCCTATACCTTTCCGGCGCTGCAGAAGTCCTACCGTGACCCGAAGGGGCCCAGGACGCTGTGCATTAGGCTGCGCATGCCCCACGGCCACGGGGGAGCGGGCGAAAACCCAGAGGAGATTCATGTCTTCGCCAATAGCATTCTGAAGGGCGGGGTGCCACTGGCACGAATCACAGGCCAGGGCCGCGACGGAAGAACAGCCTGGGTGACCTACGAGAGCATGGTACCTGTTATCAAGGCTGAGCTGAATGTTACGAAGATGACAGGCAAATGGCCAGATCGGTTGTGGGAAGCCCTGCCGGCAGAGGTGGACGGCCAGGGCAAGGTGACGGCGACGCTCCCCGACGACGTAACGGCCTACTACTTCAACCTCATCGACGACCGCAACCTGGTAGTCAGTAGCGAGCACGTGGAGCCAGGATCTTGAGTCTCTGCGCTTCCGGCGGCCGAGAACGAGGGCCCGGTTGCCTTAGGACAGGTTCAATCCAAGCCACTCTCGCACGGTCCTGCGCAAGGATGCCTCGACGCTCTGGTTTATGGCCAAGGTCGCGCCCGGGCAGGTGCTGCAGAAGGACGAAGGTAGCGCGGCAACCTGTCCGATCGAGCCTCTCAGAGCATCTCGGAACCCCCTCTCCAGTATGTTGTCCACTGGAGCAGGCCTTGAGATCGCGTGCCCACCGCACCAGTACTGAGAGCCGTCGGGCAGCACGAAGCCCTGCGTTGGGCACACATAGCACCTCTCGGTGATCGCCAGGGCCCCTGGCCGGCCCTCAGCCGCGTACTCGGCCCACTCCTCCAAGCTTCCCCGGTGGCTCACGCGGTGGTATGGGCTGAGGAAGGGGATCTTCTCGTGCAGGGCGCCACGTTTGTCTTCGGGGACTGAGCGAGCCGCCTGGTACTCCTGCCATACTTCGTCCGCAGTCCGCCACACGTCAGTGAAAAAACGCCGGTACCCCTCGGCTGTCAGCCGCAGCGCGCGGTTTTGTTCTCCCCCGACCGGGATGACGTGCAGGTCGAGATCAGGACTGATGCCATCTTCGACCAGGGGTTTCATCTCCAGCAGAAAGCGCAGGAAATCAGGGAAGTCCTCGGCGTTTAGGCGCGTCAGAACGCAGTTGATGTGGATGACGGGGTGTTCGGCGCCGAGGATCGTCTTGGCAACCTGCAAGTTGTACAGCCCGCACAGCACCTGAGCCCAGCGTCCCGGCTTTTGGTGAATCGCGTCCTGTACATAGGCATGTGGGCTATCGAGAGACAAGTGAACACGGGATAGCCCAGACTCGACGAGGGCTACCGCGACCTCAGGTGTCAAGCCCAGCCCATTAGTGTTGATATTGCAGGGCGCACCCCTTTCGGTGGCCATGCGTACCAAGCCGTTATGTCCCCACAGCATCTTGCCGAGCAGCAGCGGTTCGCCGCCTGTGATGTAGATGTAGGGCCCCTCGCCATCGCCGGGCACCACGTCCCTGAGCAGCGCCTTCCAGTCGTCAATACCCAAGCGCTCTGCCACCGGGCGCTGATTGCAATACACACAGCGGGGCTCCATGTCGCATCTGAAGGTTAGGTTGAGGCCAACGAAGGACAGGCGAAGGGGCACATCCTCGGGCCACTGGTCCGGCCAGCGCCCTAGCTCCCTGACGAGCGAGTCCTCATGATTCTCGCCGGCTTCGATCAAGGCGTGCACACGGGCTCCGTTGATGGCAGTGAGCTGCTCGGTGGGCAGTCGGAAGGCGTTGGCTGCACGCGGAGGGATGAGCATCTGCTCCCGAGCGGCTTGCAGGCGACCGTCCTCAACGATCTTCTGCCAGCCGGGCATCTGGAAGACTGCTCTGAGCATGTTGCCATGTGAAGGCGAGAAGGCGCTGAAGAGCATAGAACCGCCTCCTCGACGGTCGGTGGTCCCAGGTCCTCTATCCTGCACTCCGCCGAACGCCATGCTTCATACTTATAGTTCGAGGCAAAGAGGGTGTTTCCTCCGTGGGAGTTTGATTCGGTGTCTCGGAGACGGCCGGAGCTCGGTCTTCGCAGCGCGCAGGTAAAAACGTGGTGGTGCGGGACGAACCTGGCGTGTATACTTCGCGTGGCCGCTCAAAGCCCGGAGGTGGTTTTCTGTGGGCAAGTGGTACTGGCTGGTTTCGTTACTTATCCCCGCTGCTCTGTTTATCCTGGCTCTTGGGGCCTGCAGTCCTTGAGGTTCCTGACTGCCCCACGGTCGTGGGGCGGTTCCTCACAGTCAGCTCCGCCCGGGGTGACGGAGTGTTTGTTCAAGGCTGACACCCGGATGGGAGCGCATATCCGCTGTCACGTTAGCTGCGTGCACGTTCCGTAGAACGAAGCAGGTTGGTATGAAGGTTGTCAAGGTTTGCCTCCCGGCACAGGTCCTCACCGAGGAGTGGATTAGTTGGGACTCTGTGGTCGCGCCGGAGGACAAGTCCGGCCTCTTCCAGTGCGGACACAGGTTAGCCGAGCGTTCCCCCGCCGAGGGTGCTGGCTTTGGTGGTGCTGGTGCAGGCCCACGATCGGGTGTCGGACGCGGAGGCGACGCAGCGGGGATAGGGGATACGCCAGAGGATGGGAAGGGGACTGGACCCCGTCGGTGGAGAACCCGGAGCGCAGGCGCAAGAGCCACGGTGTTAGCTTCACGGGTCACAAGGCTGCGGTAGCGGCTGACGTGTAGCCCTAACTGGTGGAGGACACATCAGACACTCTCAGCCCACAGTAGTAGCAACCCCTACATGCCACCGTGGATTGCGGGGCCAAGGGGCACGCGCAAGGCTTTCATAGGCACGGCCGTGGAGGTGGCGGCAGGGAACGAGAGGGAGGGGGAGGGAGCGGCAAAGCTGGTGAGGAGAGCGAAGAGAACACGGGCAGCGAGGTGGAGCAGGTCATCGAGGGCACGGCCTAGGGGAGCAGGCAGATGCGGCAGTCGCTGGGGGATCGGGAAGTGATCGCATCGACGGTGAAGTCGCACAGGGGGCAAAGGCATCAGCAAGGAGGATTTCGAGATCAACGTGCGCGAGAGCTGGGTGCTATGTCCGCGGAACGCGGGACGCGTCACTGGACCTGGGAATGGGTGAACCGGGCGCGGCCAAAGGCGGAAGAGAAGCGCTAGGCATTTCCTAAAGAGCTCTGCCGGGTCTGTCCGCTAGACGGGCAATGCGTGCCGGATAGGAGGGGGACCTCAAGGTGCCTCCATACGGCTGTGTGGCTTCTCCTTCTCATTGGCTGCTTGCTCCCATAAGAGTGGCAGGATTCGGCGGCCTCACACACGACTGGGCGCTATCCGTTGCTCAGCCGCTGGCCGTGCACCGCTGAGCCACCTTTACTTCTTGCCCTTCCCTTGAGCGTCGAGGCTCTTGATGTAACCGCTAATGTAGCCCTCGTTGCCGCATTTCGGGCATCGGAACCACGTCCCCTGGCCACCGCGAGAGCAGACAATGACACTGCAACGAGGGCATTTAAAGAAGTTATGGACGCCACATGCGGGGCACCGAAAGCTCCCCCCACGGAACACCACAGGGAGTTCATGCATCTCCGTTCCGCCGGCCTCGTGATCCTGGCCGGGCGCAATCAACTCCGTACGCACAACTTCAAACTCTGCCACCGGTGTCTCCTCAAGGCCCAGCAGCAGTTCGATGAAGCTCAGGATGCCCTTCCGGTGCGCTACCGGCCTGAACCACACAGAAAAGGGCGCACCAGACTTCTGGCAGTAGGCTCGAACCTTGATCCACTGTGCAGCATCCTTTGCCTCATCGGCCGTAAGGCCGTCGGACAGCTCAGGCAGTAGCGGCGACGCCTCCAGATCTTCGCTGGTGATCTCTATGATGGATCCAGAGGAGCTGGAGCGCCCCTGGTCCCAATCGCCCGGCCTTGGCTCGCCGCTGACCCTCTTTTCGTCCGGCCTGGTGTTCGACTGTCCTGACTGTCTGGCAGCCGCGCGTGGCATGTGGCGCCTGATCCCCGGCTCGCCGGGGTCTTTCTCACCGTGCTTCCTTCCGCTCTCGTCTAACCGTCCCATCAGGCTCACCTGCCTCAATCCTTCGCAGAGACTGTTGTAAAACTTGAATGGATTATAGCATAAGGAGGACGGAGTCAAGAGTCGGTGGCTTTTTCTACCGCAGGATTGTAGGCATTTCAGGATTCACAGGAGCGCAAAGGGAGAAAAGGTTCGGCGCGCGGCCTTAGTCACAAGCCAAAGATCAC
>JAKORR010000265.1 GCA_029777735.1 Armatimonadota bacterium
GTAGGTACGACAGAAGGTTCGGTACATAAAAGACGCCCGCCTGGCTCTCGGCGAAGGTGGCAGAACCACCGCCTGCAAGATGACACCACAGAGGCAAGATGCCTGCGTGCAGACACTCGACGGCCCACCGGCGGATCGGCAACAGCGTAATGCTAACGTCATGCCAGAACAGGGCTTTGCCGAGAACCAGTCCAGGGGCACAGCACAGGCTGGGGGCAACCCAGCACATTAGTAACCACACAAAAAGGCGCCAGCGGTCCCAGGCGTGGGGCGCCACGACCGAGGCGTCTGCAGGCATTACCTGTTCACCCCGATGGAAGCGCGGACAGCGGCATGATACTCCTGCAACGAGCGTACATCTAGTCTGCCGCGTTGCAGGGCCTCGATGCCCAGCACCGCAACCATAGCGCCTGCCACGGTAGTGATGAGTGGTACTTCATAGAGTATAGCCTCGCGCCGGATGCGCTGCATATCGGCGCGGGGCTCAGCGCCTGAGGGCGTGTTGACGATCATCTGGATGTGACCACGCTGGATCAGGTCCAGGGCATTGGGGGAGCCTGCCTCGGACAAACGGTGGATCGTTTGCGCCTCAATGCCGGCGCGCCGGAGCGTCCGGGCTGTACCCTCTGTCGCTACGATTTGGAAACCCAAGTGGCGAAGCTGCTTGCCTAGGAAGATCGCGTCGCGCTTGTCCTGGTTGCGCATTGATAGGAAGATCGTGCCGCGCAGGGGCAGCTCGTGCCGAGCGGCCGTGTAGGCTTTAGCAAAGGCAGCGCCGAAGTCACTGTCGATGCCCATGACTTCGCCGGTGGACTTCATCTCGGGTCCCAGCAGGTAATCGATGCCGGAGAACTTGTCGAAGGGGAAGACCGGGCACTTGACGGCGGTGTGTTCTGTCTCGACCTCGCGAGTGAAGCCCAGCTCCTCGAGCGTAGCGCCCATCATCACAAGCGTGGCGAGCTTGGCCAGTGGTACGCCGATGGCCTTGGAGACAAAGGGCACGGTGCGCGACGCCCGCGGGTTGACCTCGAGCACGTACAGGTTCTCGCCCCTGATGGCGTACTGCACGTTCATCAAACCGCGCACCTGGAGCTCAGCTGCTAGGGCCTTGGTTTGGCGCGTGATCTCCTCGATCTCATTGGGCCCCAGGCTAAAGGGAGGCAGGACGCAGGCCGAATCACCCGAGTGGATGCCAGCCTCCTCAATGTGCTCCATGACGCCGCCGACGACACATTTCTGTCCGTCAGAGATAGCGTCCACGTCGACCTCGATGGCTTCCTCGAGGAACTTGTCGATTAGCACTGGGGCGTCGGGCGAGGCTGCGACGGCCTCTTCCATGTACTCGCGCAGCATCGCGTCGTTGTACACGATAGCCATAGCCCGCCCACCCAGCACAAAGCTGGGCCGCACCAGCACTGGATAGCCTATGCGGTTGGCCACGGCCACGGCTTCCTCCTGCGACGTAGCCGTGCCGTTGTCGGGCTGGTGAGCGCCGATGCGTCGCAACATGGCCGCGAAGTGTTCGCGGTTCTCGGCGCGCTCGATCATCTCCGGCGGTGTGCCCAACACCCTAATGCCGTGGCTGTCCAGTTGCTGTGCGAGGTTCAGCGGTGTCTGCCCCCCGAACTGCACGATGATCCCGACGGGGCGCTCCTTGTCGGTGATATTCAGCACGTCCTCCAAGGTTAGTGGCTCGAAGTACAGCTTGTCGGAGGTGTCGTAGTCGGTGGATACGGTCTCGGGGTTCGAGTTGACCATCAGAGCGTCGTAGCCGGCATCGCGTAGCGCGAAGGCGGCATGAACACAGCAGTAGTCGAACTCGATGCCCTGCCCAATTCTGTTGGGCCCGGCGCCCAGAATCACAACATTGTCACGCTCGCTGGGCCTGAACTCGTCTTCTTCCTCGTAGGTCAGATAGTAATAGGGGGTGTGGGCTTCGAATTCCGCCGCACAGGTGTCCACCAGCTTGACCGTAGGCTCGATGCCTAGGGCCTTGCGTCGCTCGCGCACCTCGTCATCGTCGGCGCCCATGAGTACACCGATCTGGCGATCGGAGAACCCCATACGCTTGGCGGCACGCAGAATCTCGGGTTCCACGTTCTCCAGACCATTGCCCCGGGGCTCGGCATCCTCGCCACCTTTCTGGTTGGATGTCTCATGCTGTCGCCGCTTGGGGTGGTACAAGGCCAGCTCGTCCTGCGCCTGGACGATCTCCTCCACGTGTCGCAGAAACCACGGGTCGATGCTCGTGATCTCGAATAGCTCCTCGAGGGTAAAGCCTGCGCGCAGAGCAGACCGTATCTGGAAGAGCCGGTCTGGATGCGGATTTGCGAGGCTTTGGCAGAGCTCGTCGCGGCTCATTCGGTCGTAGTGCATGCCCTTGCCATCGGCGCCGAGGCCAAAGCGGCCTATCTCGAGGCCGCGCAGAGCCTTCTGTAGTGCCTCGTTGAAGGTGCGGCCGATGGCCATGACTTCGCCGACCGACTTCATCTGGGTCATCAACGTCGGGTCGGCACCGGGAAACTTTTCGAAGGCCCAGCGCGGTATCTTGACGACGACGTAGTCGATGCTCGGCTCGAAGCAGGCCGAGGTCTCGCGGGTGATGTCGTTGGGGAGCTCATCGAGTGTGTAGCCGAGGGCGAGTTTGGCCGCGATTCTGGCGATGGGATAGCCGGTAGCTTTGGACGCCAGGGCCGAAGACCGCGAAACGCGCGGATTCATTTCGATGACCACCAAGCGCCCCGTCTCCGGGTGCATCGCGAACTGGATGTTGCTACCGCCCGTGTCCACTCCTATCTGCTCCATCACAACGATGGCCTGGTCACGCAGCCGTTGGTACTCACGGTCGGTAAGGGTCTGGGCGGGCGCTACGGTGATCGAGTCACCGGTGTGAATGCCCATGGGGTCGAAGTTTTCGATGGGGCAAACGACTACAACATTGTCCTTACGGTCGCGCATGACCTCGAGCTCGTATTCCTTCCAGCCGATAACCGACTGCTCAATGAGCACCTCGTTCATCGGGCTGGCATCGAGGCCGCGGGCGGCCAGTTCCTCGAGCTCAGTCATATCGTAGGCGATGCCGCCACCGGTGCCCCCCAGAGTCGCCGAGGGGCGGATGATAATTGGGAAGCCGATGTGCTGGGCAATGCGGCGAGCTTCCCCGACGTTGCTCGCGAAATCGCTCGCGGGCACGTCTAGCCCGGCCCGTACCATGGCGTCCTTGAACAGCTCGCGTTCCTCAGCTTTGCGTATGGCCATTCTAGACGCACCGATCAACTGGACGTTGAACCGTGCCAACACGCCGCGTTCGGCCAGCTCCAGGGCCAGGTTCAAACCTGTCTGGCCGCCCAGGGTGGGCAACAATGCGTCGGGCCTTTCGCGCTCAATGACTCGGCTGACGCTCTCAAGATTCAGCGGCTCAACATAGGTCCGATCCGCCATATCGGGGTCAGTCATGATCGTCGCCGGGTTCGAGTTGACCAGGACGACTTCCACGCCCTCCTCGTGAAGAGCCTTGCAGGCCTGTGTTCCAGAGTAATCGAACTCGCAGGCCTGGCCAATGATAATGGGACCGGAGCCAATGATTAGAACCTTGTTGATGTCTTCCCGCTTTGGCATCTACGCACTCCTATTTCCGCCTTGCGCAGGCTAGCTCACGCGACAGGTCAAACCGCTGGAGCTTAGGCGCTCGACTAGCCTTTTCGCTTCTGCCTTTGCCAGTTCGGGGTCGGGGTTGCGCTCCTGGGCGGGCTCACCTATCGCCTCGTGTTTGCCGGTGCCAAGCCGGTGATAAGGGAGCACCTCGACACCCAGGCCCAGCTCTGCAGCCAGACAGGACAGGGCCTCGAAATCCTCGGGCCGGTCGTTGAAGCCTGGGATCAGAGGGTGACGCAAAACCACACGCTCAGCGCCTAGCAGAGCCACCAGGAGCCTCAGATTGGCCAGGATAGGAGCCAGTTCGACACCAGTGCCAGCCTTGTGCCTGTCCGCATCCAGCGACTTGACGTCGAAGAGAGCTCGGGAACAGCGTTGAGCGAGAGTTTCAAGGTGCTCCGGTGCGCCGTAACCGGATGTGTCCAACGCCACATCTAGTCCCTCGGCACGGCAGGCTTCGGCCAACTCGGCCGTAAACCAAGGCTGTAGCAGCGGCTCGCCGCCGGAGATGGTGATCCCGCCGCCGGAAGTCGCGTAGAACTCGCGGTCCGCAATCAGCTCGGGCAGCACCTCCGCGACCGTGACCACGCGCCCGATCATGACTAAGGCCTCAGCCGGGCAGACTGCTGAGCAAGCACCACAATCTCGAC
>JAKORR010000266.1 GCA_029777735.1 Armatimonadota bacterium
CGTAAAGCTAGGTCTTCTTCCCCGGCGACAGTCGGCGTGAATCGTGAAGTTAGGTACAAGCAGAAGCGCTCCGCCGACGTCGCGCACCGACAGATTCATCTTCTCCTCCGCGTCCTCGAAGATTCGCAGGTCTACGATCTTTCTCGTGATATAGTCCAGGTCAGCCTCCTCGTCCCCCGGCGCGAAGCCCACCAGCGCCATCAGACCTCGCCCGATACTACCCACGACGCGCCCCTCCTCTACTTCGACGCGTGCTTCGGATACTCTCTGGACTATTGCTCTCATGTCCCTGCCTTCCTCTCAGCAGCCCGGCTGCATCACCCACCTCCAGCGTCTCGGCACTCTCGCAGCACCTTTACCACGCCGTCCAGCCCCCGTCCACGACCAGGTTGTGCCCTGTGATGTAGCTGCCGGCCTCCGAGGCTAGCAGCGCCACCGCTCCCTTGACCTCCCATCGACGACCCATGCGTCCCATCGGCGACTTAGTTTTCAGGCGCTGTAC
Organism: Armatimonadota bacterium; assembly: GCA_029777735.1. Taxonomy (GTDB): domain Bacteria; phylum Armatimonadota; class Zipacnadia; order Zipacnadales; family FEN-943; genus JAKORR01. Next base: position 503 of record JAKORR010000266.1, read on the forward strand.
CATCTCTGGAATCGTCTTCTCGGTTGATGGATGGGGGAAGGGGCCCGGACTGAGGCAATTGACCCGCACGCCGTCCTGCGCCCAGTAGACCGCCAAGTGACGCGTCAGGTGAACCACGGCACCCTTAGCCGCGTGGTAATTGGGCGGGCTGCAGCCTTCTGTGCCCGCGTAGGCGTCCGGATAGCTCCCCACAATGCCATACATGCTTGCTACATTGATAATACTGCCGCCGCCATGGTCGCGCATAAATCGCCAGCAGGCCTGTGCCGCCACGAAGTACGATGTCACCCCGTTAGCCAATGATACCGCGAAGTCCTCTTCCGTGGTCTCATCGATGCGCTTCAGCGGCCCGCTGTAGGCATTGTTCACCAGGATGTCCACTCGCCCGCACTCGCCAATAACCTGCGCCACGACACCGCGTACGCTTTCCGCCGAGGATATGTCCAGACGCAGCGCCAGGTGTCCTTCACCCAGTTCGCTTGCTACCTCCTGACAGTGCTCCAGGTTGCGCGAAGCCACGACCACCCGAGCGCCCAGCTCTGCCAGAGCCTCGCTCATCGCGCGTCCCAGATATCCCGCGCCGCCGGTCACAAGCGCCACCTTTCCCTCCAAGCAAAACAGATCCCGCAGACTCGGCATGCTTAATGTCATCGTACTTTCACCTCTCGGCCCTCTTTCCATGACTGGCGGGCGGCCACCAGACTCCGCACCGTCTCGGCGCCCTCGGCCACGCTGCACCTGACCTCGGCCTTGCCCTCCACGGCATCCAGGAAGTTGTTTGCTTGGCTGACGTAAAACTCGTCTCGCTCGCAATGGTACTGCCTGGAGCTCCACTGCTCATCCTTGTACAGCGACAGCGTCTGGGCGGCCGCTTGGTAGCGCAGCGTGCCCGTCTCTCCCGCTACCTCGATCAACCCGTCGTTGTTCCACTGGAACTGGTTCAGGCACAGCGTCGCAAGTACGCGTCCCGGATAGCGGCAGACTAGCGTAACCGTGTCCTCCACCTCAACTCCCGGCAACACTAGGTGCTCCCCGGCGCAGTAAATGCTTTCCTCAAGCCCCACGAACCATTGTACATAGTTGAGCACGTGCGTCATAGCGTCCTGCAGCGCTCCGCCACCGGTCTCGTGGCTTTTGTAGTAGATCTCGCGATAATCGGGCCGATAAAGCGGGAAATGCTGTCCCGAAACGCCCACCACACTGTGCACTTTCCCAATCTCTCCGCGCAGCACGGCGTCCCTCAGGTCCTGCATGAAGGGCATGCTCCGGTAGGTATAGGCCACGCCTGTGATACGGTCCGAAGTTGCACAGGCTATCACCACCTCCTCCGCCTGCTCCATAGCCAAGCACAGGGGTTTCTCGATCAGCAGGTGCAAGCCGGCCTCGAGCAGTTTCATCGCCACCGGTACGTGAAGATGTGCCGGAACGCAGATCACGGCACAGTCGAAGTCGCCCAACGGCACCTCGTCGAGGCTTTGGTAGAGCCCGCTGAGCGAGTAGTCGCGAGCTAACTCGGCAAGGCGCTCCTCGCGCGGCTCACATACAGCCACTTCTGTGCGCCCCGTCTGCAGGAAGCACCGCACGTGGCGAGTCCCGATCGAACCCGCGCCGATCACCACTACTCTCCACAAGTTCAAGGCGATTCCCTCCCGAAAGATGAAGCGTTGCGGCCCGCGCGACGGCGAGGCTTGCACCAGCAAGAGTGCGCCTGTTGCCCCGGGCGTGCCGGGGGCTAGAGACGGCGCAACGTTACTTCCCAGTCCACCAGGTCTACGGCGGCCTTGTCTGCCTCCGACACCCGGCCCTGTAGAGTGCTGTCATTGGCCCCTTCCCGCGTCCACCGGTCACCGTTTCGATAGGTGCCGTACTCGTTGAGGCGCAGCGAGATGTAATCGTTGCCCCTCGGGCCATTGGCGTCGTAGCAGTGGTCGCGCTCTGTGGCTTGGGGGTCAAACAGCAGCTCCGTGGTCGAGATGAAATTCAACGACACGAAATCGACGTTGGGCGCCACCTGTGCTAGGTCCAGCGTCACACGCAGAGTGTTACCGCCCGTCGGCAGGGTGAAATCGTAGGGCTGGCCCAGCAGGATGCCCTGCTGCGCCGGCAGCAGCCCAATCTCGGCGCTCGCGCCCACCTGAAGGTCCCTCGTGCGGATCACTAGGCCAGGTATCGGCGGATTGTCTGTCGGTGTTGCCGAGTTGGCCCGCAGGCTTCCCGTCGTCGTGCGCGCTTGCTGCGGCGGGCTGTCTCCCAGGTAGTTCACCGTGACCTGGGCCACAGCGGGTGCCACGGTCAGGCTCTGTTGGCCTGCCCTGGCCGCGCCTAGCTGTAGGTTGAGGCCCAAGAAGCCGAAGCTGTCCGCTGCTAGCGTCTGCCCCCCGGCGTTTAAGGTGTCCAGGGCCTGCTGCTCAGCTGCGGTAAGTTGACGCCCACCGTCGGCCGCCGGCGTGAAGCTCACCGACCCGGCCACGATCGCGCCCCCCGCGTCTGTCTGGAAACTCACCACCCCCGCGTTCTGGTCCGAGACGTTCGTGGCACCCGTGACCATGCCTGTGCCCGCGACAGTTACCTGACCTAGTTGAATGCTGTCGATCACAACCGTGTAGGACCCTGAGTCTGTGGTTTGTGGCTGTCCTGCCACCTCATAGATACCGCCACCCGGTCGCCGCAGCTCAGCTGCCAGCACAACGCGGAAAAGCTGATAGGTGCCCTGGTGGTACTCCACAAAGCTCGTAAAAGAACCGGTGCCCCACCCGTTTCCCCAGTAGGGACCAGATGCTACAGGAATAGGACCATCGTTTACATCATTGTCTGAATCTATTGCTATAAAGTAGTAAAAGAAGTCCTTCACTGGCCCTGCGTAGCGCAACATGATATCCATCACTCGGGCAGGGACCACTGATGCCGCACTCTCTCCGCCACGAGCGCACCCCTGCAGGGCCACTGCCACCAGCACCAGTCCCCCCAGGGTCGCCAGCTTCGACCTCATTGCCCAAGACGTGCCATGCATCTGGTCAAGAACTCCTTGCTGTTTGTCTCCGCTACCTCGGCTGCCTGTTGTTCCGTCAGACCCGCAGCCAAGAGCACGGTCCGTGAGAAGTCGGGCGTAAGAAGCTGGCCCGGCTCGTGACAATCGCTACTTAGCAGCAGCTTGGCTCCCGCTGCCAGCGCGATGCGAGCCACCCGTCCGTTGCCTAGGCAGTGCCCCGACTTGGCCGTGATCTCGATAAAAACGCCGCTCGCCGCGGCCGCCACAGCCGTCTCCTCGTTCAGCAGCCCCGGGTGGGCCAACAAGTCCACGTCTGGGCAGCTTGCGGCAGCCAGGTTCGTGCCCGGCTCCACTGGCTCCACAGGGCTTTCACCGTGCACCACCACAAAGGCCGCGCCCGCTGCCTTGGCCGCCCGCGCCAGCTCCCCCACTGACGCCGCCGGCACGTGCGTGAGTTCGATTCCGGGCAGAGCCCCAAGGTCCCAGTATCGTCGAGCCACAGCGCAGTCTAGGCTCAACTCGCGTATGATCCGCTCGGCCGTACCTGGGCCGCTATGGTCGGCAATGCCGAGCGCCACATATCCGTTCACCACCGCGCGGCGAATCAGCTCCATAGGCGTCAGGACGCCGTCACTGAGCGTTGTGTGGGTGTGGAAATCGTACACAGACAAAGGCTTCGACTCCCTCCAGCGCTGCCAGAGTTCCCGGCCCGAGCAGCCGGCGATTTAGCCCCACTCAGGC
>JAKORR010000267.1 GCA_029777735.1 Armatimonadota bacterium
AATCAGTATCGCCTTGGCAATTCTCTTCACCATGATCCCTCCCGTCATCGCGCACATCACCGGCTTGATTCTGCAGATTCGCCTAAATGGCTTCCACTCCTGCAAGCATAGAATGGCATAGGCCATTCCGAGGTGGCCTGCTGATGGAGCAATCAGTCCCCCGGGGGTCTGGGCAGAGAATCCAGCTTGCTTCGAGAAGCTGCAGTCTCCTTTGAGCAGCGTACCTACTTGTGCTGGAGGGTGTGGCGTGCTCGTGTGGGGGGCTCAGGAGCCTATCAGCTTGCAGGCAGTGGACGCGTCCTTGGCAAGGTTTAGGGCTTGCGCGAACCCAGCGCCCTCAATGTGCTCAGCGATGGCCCCGAGGGCGACGACTGCGAGGTCGCCGCCCTTCCAGCGAAGTTCGGCCGCGGCTTCCGCAAGCGCTCCGAGAGCGTCCGAGGTGATCTCCCTGATTTGGCTCAAGTCCACCACAAGCCGCCTGTGGTCCTCAGCGGCAGAGGCGAGGGACCGTCGGAGGCGGGCGGCGGCCTCGGGCCCGAGCGTACCTCCAGCGATAATCACCTGAGCGGTCTCTTCGTCGTGATGCATAAGGCGAATAGTGATAGGCATAGGTGTCCACCTCCGGCGGGCGAGGGCTCGACAGTGAGCATGTAGGACTCTAGACAAAGACGCGGTCGTGTCCCCTGGCCCACTGCATGAGATCTTCGGCGCAAGAGTCCGGCACCCAAACGGAACCAATCTCCACCGCCACGGAACCGAGCGGGCCGTGGGAGTCGCTCCCGCCGGTGACGTACAAGCCGCGCCGTTTGGCCATATTGCGGTACCTCTGCGTTTGCTTCTCGTCGTGGTCAACGTGATAGGCCTCAAGACCCAGCAAACCCTCAGCCTTGAGCACATCGATCATGTCGTCCCGGTGCGACAGCCCGGGATGGGCGAAAACAGGCATGCCCCCGGCTGCGGCTATCAGTCTTACAGCCTCGTCGGGCGGGAGCTTGTAGCGCGGAACACAGGCAGGCTTCCCGCGCGACAGGTATCGGTCGAAGGCCTCGCGCGGCGAGCTCACGGCGCCTACCTGCTGCAACGCCCGCGCCACGTGTGGGCGGCCTACGCTCCCCCCTTCGCCGGCCTCGGCCAAGACGTCATCGAAGGTTATGTTGATGCCCAGCTCCTGCAACTTTTCCACCATCGCCCTGGCACGGTGCACCCGCCCGTTGCGCACCCGCTCCATCGCCTCCAGGATCGCGGCGTCGTCCAAGTCGATGAAGTAGCCTAGAATGTGAATCTCGGTGTCGGCGAAATCGACGCTGATCTCGACCCCAGGCAGAACGTGCAGGCCGGTGCCCTCGGCCGCGGCCATGGCGGGCCTGACACCCTCCACGGTGTCGTGGTCGGTGATGGAAATGGCGTAAAGGCCCTTCTCGAGGGCCGCGCGCACGATCTCCTCAGGAGCGAGGGTGCCATCGCTACAGTCGGAGTGGATGTGGAGATCAACCGGCATTGGTATCGCTGTCCTCAGGGCGTCCTCTAGACCCTGCGTCCCATCGCCGGGCCAGGTGCCGTGCGAGCAGGGCTGCGCCGCGCTTGTCCAGGGGCCAGTTGCCATCGCCACAGTTGCTGTCCTGCACGCAGGACGGACAGCCAGCCTCGCACGGACACTGTTCTAGGGCCTCGGCCACAGCGGTCAAAACAAGCCCCAGGCGCTCGAAGGCCGCCAGGGCTCTGCCCACGCCACCAGGATACCCATCCTCGCCGACAGGCGCCCCTCTGCCCACATCGGGATGGCGAGAGTGCG
>JAKORR010000268.1 GCA_029777735.1 Armatimonadota bacterium
CGCCGAGCGAGGGCCAGAGGTTCTACGATAACATCGCCGACCACCTCACCAAGGGCACGCCCCTGGTGATCACCCCCGAGTGGGCACGCCGGCCGATCCATATCCTCGACCTGATGAATCAGAGCGCCGCCCAGGGGAGAGCGCTCCAGACGACCTACCGGTAGCGCGCCACACTTCCGGAGATTGGGTGGGCGGGGTCGTTGCCGGCCCCGCCAGCCCGATCCCAACCCGCGCCGGCCACCAAGAACCTGCACCGGAGGTCTCCACCTCTCATTCGGCGCGTTCCTCCTTGAATGGAATCCGGCGCATGCCTTCTCGCTCGGCCTGCCCGCACACCTCGTGTTTCGTGTTTCATGACCACTCGTTCACGCGTTGTCTCCTGGCGCTCGGCTACCTGGCTCAGCTTACCAGGGATGACTCCCTACACGACGAGATGCCGGTTCTTGCCGCTGCGGGAAAGTCGTCAGGAAATGGAGTTCGAAGAATAAACCCTGCATTCTGGCGAGACGTCTGTGCAAAGGCAGAGGAAACCTCGTCTGCAGCCGACATGATGGAAGAGCCGGGATAATACATCACGTTCCATAAGAAACACGATCCATACCGCAACCGATTCGCTTGGATTATGTGCAAGTAGACGGGTGTCAGGCGTTCACGTAGTAACGTGCGCATCCATACCGAGAGGGAGTAAACTCTCGCCATTGTACCTGATGGGGTTGCGGTCGAGAGACGCGCGGCTCAGCCGCTGGGCATCTAGGATACCCTACGAGGCACAGCCTGGCGTACTGGCACCTCGAGCGTCAGTGCCCCGCAGGGCGTGATCGATCAGCCGGGGTACAGCTGGCTTTGCTTCATTCGCGGGTCCGGCGTTTGAGTTGCCTGCAGGCGTAGTGATCCCGCCCATGGGCTGTGACGTCATCCTGACGCTGCTGGATGCCGTCCGGCCCTTGCGTTGGTCTGGCTGCCGTTTGAGGACACTCCAAGTCGGCGTCCAATGGACCTCGCTACTGGGCGGGAACACCTTCTCTACGAAGAGCTTTCCCACGCCTGCTCGGAGCTGGTTCCCGTGCGGAGCGGACATAAGTTGCTGGCATTGATGTGGGTTCCCCAAGAGGTGTGCAGAATTTCATCAAAGGTCTGTGCTTCGTCCATTGCACCGGCCGGCGAGGGTCTAGACCACATTATTCACCAGAATAATGAAAAGAAGTCTCTCTGCCACGTGCGGCATAGGTTCGTGGGCATAGCCCCGAAAACACTCTGCCGCCGAGCGCTTATGACGGCAACGGCGCGCCACCAGGCAAGAGCTTTCTCTTGAAGTATTAAGAGCTTTCTCTTGAAGTATTCTGGTGAATACTTCGGGCTAGCGCGCTCTCGCGGATCAGCTCGAGCCGGATCTTCGCGCGCTTGCCGCTCGCATCCGCCGGTCGCTGCTGTGGTGAGTTTGCTGCACCGCATTGTCTAGGCTCTCATCCCCTCAGGCGTCGTGCAATCGAGGGCAGAATGCGGTCAATCCCAGTGAGCGTATGAGAAAAGGGCGAGAAAGGGCATCTTCAGATGGCGCAGATTATCTTAGATAATCTGCGCCATCTGAGGTACACGTTGGCCTCGGTGCTCTGCACGATGCACCCGACCATGCACCGTCCTTTTGTTGTCGCAGAACTACATTCTGAGATTATATCTGGAGACCCCGTAAGAGGTGGAGGATACTCTCCAGCCGCCGGGTGGATATGGTGCGTCGAGGTAGTTCTTCATAGGCACATGGCACCGCGGAAAGCACCTGCGGGCCACCCTTCGATGTCATTACATCTATCATCTCCGTGAGCACAGCAGCCAGACGTTATCGATCCTGGTAGCCTGCTACCCTTCATGCATCGAGGTTGCACCTTTTGGTGTGTAAAATGGTCAGGCGGCGATCCTCAGCAACTCCTCCTCAGGGCACTGTCGCCGCACCCTGACCCCGTTCTCGTAGGTGGCCCCGTCCGCCACCTCGGCACATAGCCCCGGCATGTCCAGCTTCCGGAAGCTCTGCTGGGCCAACAGCAGCGTCTTCCAGATGACCGCCGTCGCGTTCGCTACCTTCTTATAGCGCTTTGCCGCGTTCGTCCGCAGGCGGGTTGCGGCGAAGGGTGACTCCACCGGGTTCGTCGTCCTGAGGTGCTTCCAGTGCGCCTCCGGGAACTGGTAGAAGGCCACCATCCGTTCCCAGTCATCGTCCAGGAGCGCTCCTGCCTTGCCATACCCTCTCTTTTCGCACCACGCCTGGAACAGCTTCTTGCCCCGTTCGGCCGCTTCTCGCGTCGGGGCATAGGGGATCTGCGTTAGTAGCGCCTTGGCATCCGCCTGCGCCTTCTTCGGGAGCTGGTCCAGCACGTTGCAGATCCGGTGGTTCCAGCACCGCTGCTCCACCGTGCTCGGGTAGACTGCCGCCAGGGCTCCCCAGAACCCGAGCGCCCCGTCTCCCAGCGCCAGTCGTGGCGCGCTCAGCCCTCGCGCCTTCAGGTCGCGCAGGATCTTCAGCCACGACTCGGTGCTCTCCCGGTAGCCACTCTCCACCGTCAGCACCACCTTACTCCCGTCCCGCAGCGCGGCTACGATCACCAGCAGCGCCGCCTTCTCCTTCTCCAGCCCGGCCTTGACATAGACCCCGTCGACCCACACGTAGACTACGTCCAGGTCATCCAGCCTCCGCTGCTTCCACGCCTCGTACTCCGCCTGCCACTTCGCCTTCAGCCGCGCGATCGAACTGGCTGACAGCGGGGCGGCGTCTCCCAGAAGCCCTCGCAGCGCCTTGTCGAAGTCGCCCTCCGACAGCCCGTGCAGGTACAGCTCGGGCAGCAGTTCGGCCACCTGCTTGGTTCGCCGCACGAACAACGGGAGGATTGCGCTCTCGAAGCGCTCCTCCAACCCTCGCACCCGAGGTCGCCGCACGGTCACGGTGCCCATGCTGGTTGCCAGTTGGCGCGGCTTGCCATAGCCGTTGCGGTATCCGCCGCCAGGCCCGGGCGTCTCCTTGCGCTCGTATTCGTCTCGGCCCAGCGCCC
>JAKORR010000269.1 GCA_029777735.1 Armatimonadota bacterium
CTCTGCCCCGGAGCCTATTTGGGCGTCAGCTACCCTGTACTTCCTGCCCTGGGTCCTCACGACGGCCTCTTCGTGGCGAAAGATTCGTCCTGCGGGAACCAAACACCCCCTTAGGTCGTGGGGCCTGTGGATGCACAGTGGTCAGTAGCAAGGTCCTATCAGCGCAGAGGGGAAGGATTTAGCTTAGGCAGTGTACGAGTGAGAGGAGCACGGTGGAGGAGAGCACCTCTCGGTGGATAGCTGAGTGCAATCTCAGCAAGGACTTGAAGCCGAATTGGGATAGCCTTCACCGTGACGAAGGTATTGGTAGCATGCTCCCTGTCCGCTCGCGCATGTTACTCAGTCAGGAGGCGCTTGAGGACCTTGCCGGCTGGGTTGTGGGGTAGCTCGTCGCGGAACTCGACGATGTGAGGGATCTTGTAGGAAGGCAAGTGCGCTGCACAGTGATGCTTGACGTCGCGCTCGGTGAGAGTTTCGCCTGGGTGGGGCACGACTACAGCCTTGATCAGCTCTCCCAACGCCTCGCGCACGCCTGTGGCGGGGATGCCCACGACCGCGACTTCGCGCACCTGCTCCAGGCGCATGATGACCTGCTCTACTTCCAGCGCGTAGACGTTCTGCCCGGCGACTATGATCATATCCTTGCTGCGCCCATGAACGTAGAAATAGCCCTGTTCGTCCACCGAGGCCAAGTCGCCAGTGTGGAACCAGGCGTCGCGCAGGCTCTCCTCCAGCAGGCCGGGCCGTTGCCAGTACTCGCTGATGATGACATCGCGGCGAAAGACCAGTTCGCCGACCTGACCTGGCGCGGCGACGCTGTCGTCGGCGAATACTACGCCGTCGATCTCGGGTAGGAGCTTGCCGATGCTCTCGGGCTGCTCGTCGGCGTCGGCGTTAGGCAGCACGTGCGTCATGGCAATGGTCTCAGTCAGCCCGAAGAAGTTGTGGAGCCACACGTGTGGCAGCAGTTCGCGCAGTCGGCGAATGGTGCGCACAGGCATGGTGGAGCCAGAATAGGCGATGAGGCGTAGCGCACCCAGGTCGTACTCACTCAGTCGCGGGTGGTTCGTAAGGAGGAAGAAAAGAGTCGGCACGCCGAAGAAAGTGGTACAGCGCCATCGGCTCAGCAGTGGGAGTACGGTTGGCATCTCGGTGTCGGGAGCCATCACGAGGGTCGAGCCCAGATACGCAGCGGTGTTAATCAGCGTGTAGCAGGCGGTCGGGACGAAGAAGGGTATGGCCAGCAAATGCACGTCCTCGTGGCGGAAGGACTGGGCAATGATTCCCATGCGGATGTTGAACCCCAAGTCGTGATGAGTCATGACGGCGCCCTTAGGCAGACCTGTCGTGCCGGAGGTGTACAGGATGATGGCGGGCGACGAAGGATCGACCCCTTCGCCGAGGCCCGCTGCTTGAGGGCCAGCTAGTGCCTCATCCCAAGTGCTATCAACGCCTTCGGCAGGCAGGTCGACGCACACTAGAGGAGGTCGGCGAGCGGCCGCCGTCGTGGCAGGGCGCAGCCTCCGCCAGCCTACCTCCTCCACCACCAGGCAGGTCATGTCGCCTTCGACAAGCACATGCCTGAGGGCTTCGTCGCCGAGACGGTAGTTGACCGGCAACACGGTAGCGCCCAGCCGCGAGCAGGCCCAATAGGCGACGGCCAGTTCTAACCGGTTGCGCAGGGCTAGGCCCACGCGGGTGCCTGGGCCGACGCCCAGCTTGTTGCGCAGGTGACCCGCCAGGCGGGCACTGGCTTCGTCCAGTTCGGCATAGGTCACGACTCCTTGGTCGCTCATAACGGCGGGCTTGCGCGGCCACTTGGCGACGGCGTTGTCGAAGTTCTCGGGCATAGTCTGCTGTCCACGGGGCATGGCCACTCACCTCTCTGGTCTTTGCCGGGCCGCGCTTGGCAGCACAGGCGGGATGCCTTGCACCTGCAACGAAGCCGCGTCCTCGCTATGTTCCATTCTTCGCTGAGGGTCGGAGTCATGCAACTGGGCCGCAGCGTACTGCTCCGGGGTGCGGCGTAGCTGGCCCCAGCTCCGGACTCGAGACGAGATCTGAGGATCCGCCCTAGAGCCGAATAGGATCTCTGGTATCTTCAAGCCTTCCTTTCTTGAGGGGCCAGAGAAGAACTACACGCCGTTCCTGGAGGACGTGGCCGAGCGCTGTCGGCAGATCAAGTCTGTTGGGGCAAGCAAGGCTTGAAGGCTCTGAAGGTCTACGGCTCTGGGGTGCGAACACAGAATGCCTGTGTGAAGCCCGAGAGTGTGCAACTGGGCTGAGGCGCAGCAGATACCCGGCAAAGGTACCGTGGATGCGGCAGAGGTCGTCTGGGCCCCAAGATGTGCCCATAGGGCTGGAGATAGTAACGACTGGAAGTGTCGGTCCACGCACAGGTACTCGGAGGAGGTCCTGGGAACCTGCTGCAAAACTAAGCAATACCTCGATGCTGTCTCTGAGGACCCTCGTCCCCAGAGTACCGACGACTACGAGAGGTTTGGGGGCCCTCATCCTGGTGATACTGTCATCAGGCAGCCTTGGGGGAACTGAGGCTTGGAGTATGGAGCTTGGTGGAAAGAGCCGTCAGCGAAGGAGGCTTAGGCATGATCCGGGTAGGGATAGTGGGTATGGGCAATATCGGCAAGCGACATGCCGAGATCTATAGCAAGGATCCACTGAGTGAACTTGTGGCCGTGTGCGACATAGACCGGGAAAAGGCAGATGCCGCGGCCAGCCGCTTCGGCGTGAAGGCCTATTACGTGGTGGAGGAGATGCTGGCGAGCGAGGAGATTGACCTGGTCGGCGTTTGCACCTCGGGCGTTGAGGGGGGCTCGCATCACTATGAGCCGACCCTCCAAGCTATCACGGCGGGCAAGATGGTCCTGGGAGAGAAGCCCATATCTAACGACATCGGCGAGGCACGAGAGATGGTGGCAGCGGCGCGCGAAAGGGGCGTGCACTACGGCATCAACCTTAATCACCGAACTCACGCCATGGCTGCCACAGCGAGGCAATGGATCAAAGAGGGCAAGTTGGGCGATCTGCTGTTCTGCAACATGGCGCTCTGGATCCGCAACCCGCGCGACGATCCGCCCTACTACCATATCCGCGCCCTACACCCTCATTCCATTGACGTTATGCGCTACTTTTGCGGGGGGCCTCGGCGTGTGCAGGCCTTCTTTATGAAAGCTCCTGGCCGTGCAGGCTGGTCTACCATCTCGGTCAACTTCGACTTCGCCAATGGTGCGGTGGGGCACCTGACGGGCAGCTATGACATGCCCTTCATCCATCCCATCGAGCGGTGCGAGGTGGGCGGCACTAAGGGCAGGTTCGTACTCGAAAACGTCTTCGAGGACTTGGTGTACTTCCCTCACGACAGCCCAGAACGGATTCATCTCCACAACTCTATCTTCTCGCAGTACACGAGCTTCCAGGATACCTTTGACATGCGGATTCATCGTTTCCTGGAGCAGGTCACCCAGGGTGACACTCCTGAAGAGATCGAGGCCTCGGGAGCCGACGCGCTGGCCGTCCAGGAGATCATCGAGGCGGCCATCGCCTCCCATGAGAAGGGCGGCGTGCCGATTGAGTTGCCTGATCAGTAACGCCACGCAGGCATGTCCGTGTGGTGTGTTTTGGGCTGTGAAAGGAAAGCCGCGGCGGTGGAACTGGAGTTGGTGCACTCCCAGGGAGGGGCTGGGGGAAATCCGCTGACGAACCAGGGATTTCCCCCAGCATGTTTCCGTGGGAAGGTGGGCGAGCATGGGGGCGTCAGAAGGACCGGACCAAGGAGGATACAACCATGCGGATTGCTCTGCTGTTCCCGACGGCGGCACTCGCAGTGAGCGTGGCTCTAGGCGCCGGGCCGAAGGTGGCCGTAATGTACAGCTCCTGGCCCGAAGGAGCGTTTGGCTTTGCCGACGAGTACGACGACGAGCTGCGGGCCCTGGGCTGGACCTTTGAGGAATTCGAGAACACCAAGGCAGCCGAACTGGTGGCCCGGCTGGGAGAATTCGACATGGTGCTGGCGGCCAGTGTCGCTAATCACGAGAATCCCCAGGACCTGGGTGCCTATGCCGACCAATGGCTTGCCTTCCTGCAGCGCGGCGGATGCCTGCTTATCACCGATGCCAGCTACGGCAGCGTCCTGGACCTGTGGGTCAACAAGCTGGGTGAGGACTTTCCGCTAACCACTGTCCAGTGTGCGTCTCATCGCGAGGGGACGCCCGAGTCCCGGGCTATTACCGTGGCCGAACATCCGCTGATGACCGTGCCCAACGATCTCGCGCTGTTACTGCAATCCCGTACCAACATCTGGGCGCACTTGGACTCCTGGTCTGACGCCTGGCAGTCCCTGGTGACCTGCAGTGACGGTAAAAGCCTGCTGCTGGCTCGGCCTGTGGGCAAGGGCATGATTATAGTGACGAGCTATTACTCCTTCCGTGGCGCTAAGGAGCCGGCCGCGATGGCGCTGTTAGAGAACCTTCAGTTCTACCGCGAGTGCCTGAGCCGTGGGTTGGCCGTGGACCGTCTGGTTTTTATGCCACTGGCGCCCGGGCCCGGGCAAGTGGAGATGTCCTTGAGCAACCGCACAGGCGCGGACCTGGCGTTGCGCACCTGGGTGCAGGTCGAGCCCGATGGTCAAAGGCCGATCGCTGGACAGCCGGTACCGGTGAAGCTGAAGAGCGCCGGTAACGTGTCGGTGACGCTGCCCTTCACGATAGCCACGCGCGGCAAGGTTATCCTGCGCGTCGTGGCGGATGACGCCCAGGGCGAGCGGCTGCTGGACTTGCCGCGATCTGCCGACCTGCCACCAGCGATCCGCGTGGAGCTGAAGCGGAAGCATCTTTACCCACGCGATACGCACCTCGAGGCCAAGGTCTTGCTGCTGCCCGACGCTGGGCTGGACCCAGCCTCACTACGGCTGGAGCATCGAGTAGACGCGAGCGCGCCCCAGGTCCAGCCGGCTCCCGGCGAACAAGCTGCGATAGCCCTTTCTCTTGAGGGCTTGGGCTTTGGCAAACACTCCCTGGGCCTGCGCCTGCTGGCGGGTGACAGAGTGGTGGGTGAGACCACGGAGTTTTTCTTCAAGCATCCGCAGGGGCGTGTGAGCTTTCGACCAGACGGCGCCACGCTCGTGGAGGGAAAGCCCTTCTTCCCCTTCGGTTTTTACCACGTCTCCTGGACTTTCACCGCGGAGCAGCGGCTGAAGACCGTGCAGGACCTGGCAGCGGCGGGCTTCAATGTCATCCACTGTGGCATCAAGCACGGAGAAATGGAAACCTACGGGGAGTTCCTCGATGAGTGTGCTCGACTGGGCGTCTACGTCATCACGGAGTTTGGTGAGCCGATGTTCGATGTCGTACAGCGCTACAGAGACAAGCCTGCTGTGCTGGGCTGGAACCCCGGCGATGAGCCGGACGGCCAGGGCGTGGACCCGCGGGAGATGTACGCTCGTTACGATCGCCTCAAGCAGCTAGACCCAGAACACCTAGTCTATACGGTCCTGTGCGTGGCGCCCAAGTACGGCCTGTATGCGCGCGGGACTGAGGTAGTGGCTCCCGATCCCTACCCGATACCCAACAGCCCGGTGACGGTCGTCTATGACCTGCTGAAGGCCGCTCATACCGAGGCGGTTCGCTACGACACAGTGCTCTGGGGCGTGCTACAGTGTTTCGGCAACTACGGCTCATGGAAGCGACCGCCGACAGCGCAGGAGCTCCGGGCCATGACCTACCTGGCGCTACTGGCGGGCGTGAAGGGCATCATCTACTACACCTACCAGGACGGCAGCTGGCTGGTGACCGACAACCCCGAGCAGTGGGAGGCTGCCAAGGCTCTCGTTCCGGAGATCACACGCCTGGCCCCGGCCCTGCTTGATGGCGCCTTTGAGTTGCTCGCGGAGAAGGACAGCGGGCTCTACGCGGGTTGCTGGACGCACCAGGGGCGCAGGTATGTGGTGATTGTCAACGGGGGCACGGAGACGGTCGACTTCGAGCTGACGATTCGGGGCGCCGTGGCCGAAAAACTCTTCGGCGACGCCGCCACGCCGCTTCTTGCCAACGGCAAGCTCAAGGGATCGATCGGCGGCCTTGGAACCTTGGTTGCCCTAGTCAGCGATTGACGGCGGCGTGTGAGCGCCAAGAGGCGGCTGGGGTGTCAACCCTGTCGGCCCGCGCCCACGTCACGGCCGGGCAAGCAAGAAACAGCACGACAGTCTGCGCCGGAGAAACGTCTTCAGTCTTCAGGAGGAAAAAGGGATGAAAACGGGGACCGTCGGTATCGGCATCATTAGCTTTGCTCACGGCCACGTGAGTAGCTATTGCTCCGAGTGGGTCAAGAGGAACGATGTCAGGCTTGTGGCTGCTTGGGATGACAACGTGGAACGTGGACAGGCGGCGGCGGCTCAGTTTGGCACTAAGTTTGAGACCGATCTCGACGCGCTGGTCTCAAACCCCGAGATCGACCTGATTGCGGTGGCCAGTGAGACGGCCAAGCACGCAGACCACGTGGTCGCAGCTGTCAGGGCGGGCAAGGACGTGCTGCTGCAGAAACCCATGGCTCTGAGCCTGGCGGATTGCAACCGCATCATCGAGGCTGTTGACAGAGCAGGCGTGTGGTTCGCCATGGCCTATCAGATGCGCTACGACCCATCCAACCAGAAGATCCGGAAGCTGGTGCAGGACGGCACGCTGGGCCAGATCAGCCTGCTGCGCCGGCGCCACTGCATCCCGGCGCTGTTCAACGAGGCTTTCATCACTGGCGCGTCCAACTGGCACATCCGGCCGGAGATGAACATGGGCATGTTCATGGACGACGCCTCGCACGCGGCGGACTTCATCTACTGGGTGCTGGGGCGGCCGAAGTCGTGCATAGCTGAGATCGTGGCTGCCTACATCGACCCGGCGGTCACGCCCGACGACCTGGGTGTTGCCATCTACCGGTACGACGACAACAAGCTTGCCGTCCTCACTAACAGCTCCATCACGTGGGCGGGAGAGAACACAACAGAAGTCTATGGCGACCGGGGTGTGCTCATCCAGAATCACGACGATGGGCCCTCAACGGGCCTCAAGCCGCCGGGCGCCATCGCCTTGAAGCTGTTCCTCCAGGAGCAGGCCGACAAGGGCTGGCAGGACTTGGGCTTAGAGATCCCGGACGGGCATGGGCGCCGCATTGCCGCCGTGGCCAGCGGAGTGCTGGCCGACTACCGCGCAGGCGATATCCGCTGCTCGTCGCGCGAGGGCCGCGTCTCTATTGAAATGGTCTTGGCGGCCTACAAGTCGGCGGCAGAAGGTCGCAGGGTCATGATCGATGAGGATGCCTGAGAGCTGTTGGGCCGGGGCAGGCTACTGCAGGCTTACTGCCCTGGGAGCGAGTTCGGGAGGAAGAATCTCCCACGCGTTGTGGTTGTGGAACCATGGCGCACCGGTGTGCTGACGACGTATGCTGTAGGAGGATGAGTCTGGGGTGGAACTGAGCAACCGCGAGCGCTACGTGCGGCTGATGTGGGGGCAGACGGTGGACCGCGCCAACTGCTTGGCTTTGAGCGCTTGGTTTTGTTGTTCTACGACGACCCTGTGCTGTTGGAGGATATCCTCGACACCCTGTGCGACCGGGTGGCCCCTCTACACGCGTGTACAGCGCGACGCGCCAATGGACTATTTCTTCGTATGGGAGGACATGTGCTTCAAGAACGGGCCATTTATCAGTCCGGATCTGCTCTCCCGCGATCCTGGCCTGATGCCCAGATGAATCATCCGCTTGATCCAACAGGCTGTAGGCCTTGAGGCCAGCGCGCCTACTCGCTGGTGAGATACGGCGCTAGGCGAGCCAAGGTCTCGGAGTCCAACTCGGCCTCGATCCAGACGTGATCCGACCTGTATTCCTCACTTAGCAGCCGGCCACGTCTGCGGACCAGTTGCACTAGGTCGAGATGGTCATAGGGCACGCGGGCCGTGGTGGGGATTAGCCGGTCCGTCAATGCATCGGCCATCCGGCGGCGCAGTTCGTCCAGCCCCTCGCCTGTCAGTGCCGAAATCGGCAGCGCATCTGGCAGGCGAGCCAGCAGCTCCCTTGCTCGATTGCGAGTGCTCGCCCGGTCCCACTTGTTGAGCACGAGCAGCGTGGGTAGCTCCTCGGCGCCCAGGTTCATAAGCACACTGTTGACCGACTCCATCTGACCCTCGGCGTAGGGGTCTGCGGCATCCACGACGTGCACCAGCAGATCCGCCTGTATCACTTCTTCGAGCGTGGCGCGGAAGGCGGCGATCAGGGAGTGGGGAAGATCTTGGATAAAGCCAACCGTGTCGCTCACCAGAGCCTGGTAGCCGTCGGCCAGAGACACGCGGCGCACCGTCGGGTCTAGCGTCTCGAAGAGCTGGTCGTCCATGCTGACGTCGTCGGCCCCAGTCAGTGCGTTGAGAAGGGTAGACTTGCCTGCATTGGTGTAGCCCACCAGGCTTACCAGCGGCATTCCTCGGCGGCGACGCTCGGCGCGCTCGGTGTCGCGTCGCTCCTTGATCTCGTCCAGTTCCTGGTGCAGGCGCCTGACGCGCCGCTCAATGTGGCGGCGTTCGGTGGCCAGTTGTGGCTCACCGGGGCCACGCACACCTACGCCACCGCGTCGTCCCCCACCGATGCGCGACATCATATAGCCCCGGCCCACCAGCCGCGGCAGCTCGTAAGTCAGTCTTGCCAACTCCACCTGCAGCTTGCCCTCGCGCGTGCGGGCGTGTTGGCCGAAGATGTCCAAGATGAGCTCCGTGCGGTCTAGAACCTTGCGGTCGAGGGCATCCACCAGATTGCGGTGTTGGATGGACGTGAGAGGCCTGTTGAAAATGACCAAATCAGCCTCACGCCGCGAGCACTCCTCCATCAGTTCCCGGAGTTTACCCCGCCCCAGGAAGTAGACTGGATGGGGCTTGCACATCACTTGCACCAGCACCCCCACGGGCGACACGCCGGCCGTTTGCGCTAGTAGCATCAGCTCACGCAGAGACCGCCGACCGACGGCCTGCAGGGGCTCGACTCCGACCAGCAGGGCTCGTTCCGGTTCGATCCCCGGGCCTTCTCCCAGACTTCCTTCCTCAAGGCGGGCCATTGTTTTCTCTCGTCCTCTCAGGCTTGCACGGCGTGCCGCACTCAGGTGCTCCAATTGTACCACAGGCTCCGCTCGGGGGCCCGGCCACGGCCCCCCGGAGTGACAAGCGCATCCCACCGACGCGCGGCCGCCAAGGAAGGGCAGACGCGCCGGCGAAGGCCCGTAGCGGTTAGCGCTGCCAACAAGCCGTGTCAGCAGTTCCATCCTCTTGGCTGGGAGGGGAATTCGAATGCCGCGCGTGTTTGATGACGAGGATCTACGCCGTCTCAAGGAAGTCCTGGACAGTGGGCATCTCGTGTCCTCGGGCGGGACTCAGGTGCCGGCTTTCGAGCAGGAGTTTGCTGCCACCCTGAGGTCGCCCTACGCCGTGGCTGTGTGCAACGCCATGGCGGGCTTACACGCCGCGGTGGCCGCCTCCGGAGCGGGCGCCGGCGACGAGGTGGTCGTCGACCCTATGGTGACCTTCGCTTCGATCGCGGCGATGTACAACAACGCCATACCTGTGTACGCCGACATCGACCTGGCCACCCACGTCATGGATCCCGTTTCTTTCGAAGCCAGTATCACTGAGCGCACTAAGGCCGTCATTGTGACGCAACTGTGGGGGCTGTGCGCTGACATGGATGCTATCGTGGACATCGCCCGCCGGCATGGGACCGTCGTCATTGAGGACTGTGCCCACGCCCTCTTTGCTACGTACAAGGGTCGCTACGCCGGCACGCTGGGTGACATCGGCGTGTTCTCCTTCCAGCAGTCCAAGCATATGACCACCGGCGACGGAGGCTGTGTGCTGTGCGCCACCGAGGAGCTTCATGACCGTGTGCGGGCCTTCGTCCACTTCAGCACAGTACCCCCAAGTTTGGCGTGGAACTTCCGCATGAACGAGCTGACGGGAGCTGTGGCACGTGTGCAGCTCACGCGGGCGCCCCTGTACGTGCGCGAGTGCCAGGAGTCTGCATCCTACTATAGCCAGGCAGTCGCCGACTGCGACTGGCTGGTGCCCCAGGCGACGCCTGAGGGCCGCGAGAATGCCTATCACATCTGGACCGCCGCCTTCTACGGCGACCGTCAGGGCCTCACGCTTGACGACTTCCAGACGGCCTGCCGGGAGGTAGGCTTTGGGCCCAACTTTGGCTACATCGGCAAGCCGGCCTACAGGCAGGAAGTGATCTCGGAGCCCCGTGCCTACGGCCGGGGCTGCCCAACGGGCTGTCCGCTGCGGGCGCGCGATGTTACCTACTCAGAGGGCCTTTGTCCCAACGCCGAGGAGCTGATGCCGCGCATCATGCTCGTTGGCGCGGGTGGTCATCCCGCGGAGCACCAAGCCGCTGCCGAACGCTTGCGTGCGGCTGTGGAGAAGACTGAGGGCCGCTAGCGCGGCACGCGCCGGGTTCGTGCACCCGCTCGGCGGAGGATCAGCACCAGGAGCAGCGAATCCTTTACTTCAAGTCTGTAGAGCTGCCAGGATATCCTTGCGCAGATCCGTGACAGCACATTACCTTCGGAGGGGGGCCTTCCATGACCCAACTAGCGATCAAAGGTGGACCGCGAGTCGTTCCCGAAGAGAAGATATTGCCATGGCCGTGGATCACTGACGAAGACAAGCAGGCTGTTATGGCGGCCCTAGAACACGGCAGCCCCTGGCGTTATCCCTTTGAGGAGATCACGGCGCTGGAGCAGGAGTGGGCGGCCTTCACAGGCACTAAACACTGCCTGGCGGTCAACTCAGGCACTGCGTCACTCCACCTGTGCGTGGCGGCAGCTGGTGTCGGCCCGGGCGATGAGGTGCTCGTACCAGCCTTCACCTTTCTCGCCTCCGCTTCCTGCGTCCTTCACTCCAACGGAATCCCAATCTTCGTGGACATCGAGCCGAACACATGCACCATTGACCCGGCACGGATCGAGGAGCGCATCACTGACCAGACCAAGGCCATCGTAGCGGTGGACATTCACGGCCTGCCTTGCGACTATGACGAGATCCACGCCATTGCGGACAGGCACGGGCTGTACGTGATCGAAGATGGTGCCCAGGCGCATGGGTCGGTCTACAAGGGGCGACCGGTCGGCGCCCTGGGCCATATGGCGGGCTGCTCACTTAACGGCTCGAAGAACCTGTCGGCCCTAGGCGAAGGTGGGCTGTTCACCACTGACGATGACCACCGGGCCGAGCTGGCGGCGCGGGTGCGGATGTTCGGTGAGGTGGTTAGGCCGGGCGAGCCCCGCCGCTACAATGCCTACATGATGGGTTGGAACTATCGCACCGATCCGCTGCAGGCGGCCTTCACGCGCAGCCAACTTCGTCGCCTGCCCGAGATGATGGCAGCCAAGCAGCGCAACTGCGAGCACCTGACGGCACGCATCCGGGAGCTCCCCGGCATCCTAGTGCAGGAAGTGCCGCCGGACCGCACCCACACCTACTTCTTCTATGTGTTCCGTTGTCAGCCCTACAAAGATGGGCTCGACATACCGGTGTGGGCCTACCGCGACACGCTGTCGGAGTGCTTGACGGCTGAGGGCTGTCCAGCGCGACGCTGGCAGCATTACACGATCCCGGAGCAAAGTCTGTTTCAGTTTCTGGACGGCTATGGCAAGGGCTGCCCTTGGTCGTGCCCCTACACACGGCCAGGGATCAGATATGACGGGGCTGAGTACCCCGAGGCTAAGAGGCTGCTTGAGGAATTCCTGTGCATAGGGCACAGTACGGGCGGGCTGGGACCACCCAACGGCTTGGACCTGATGGATCTTTACGCCGATTCTTTTGAGAAGGTCCTCGTAGAACACCGCGACGAGTTCCTGGCCTTGGCGCGAGAAAAGGCAGTGCAGGCCGCGCGGTAGACTCGGCGTAAGACAAGGTTTGCGCCCCGGGGGTTGCTGAGTGTCTCTCCCCTCCGGTCCGTGGCCACTTGCTGCACCAGACCGGCTCTGGCGAGTGTACAGTTTCCGCAGGATAGAGTTGGCCAAAGGGCCGAAGCAGCTGGTGGTCGTCGCTGCCGCGCAGGAAGGAGCCCGCGCAAGGTGACAGGTTTCCCGGTGGAAGTGGGCCACGATTCTACCCTGGAGCCTATCTGGGCGTCGGCTGCTTTGTGATTCCTGCTCTGGGCCCTCACCACTGCCTCCTGGCGGCCAAAGATTCATCCTGCGAGAATCGAATA
>JAKORR010000270.1 GCA_029777735.1 Armatimonadota bacterium
CGTACATGTGCTCCTGGATCTTGGAGCGAGGCATGTTCGTCACCCAGACTGTGATGGACGACCTGGCCGATACCAGCATGGAGACCGTCAAGGCCTGGCACAACTCCCCGGTAGTCGTCGGCATCGACCCGGCCCGCAAACAAGACTCCACGGTGGTCACCGTGGTCTGGGTGGACTGGGACCGGCCCGACGAGTACGACTACTTCCACCACCGGGTCCTCAACTGGCTGGAGATCCAGGGGGACGACTGGGAGGAGCAGTACCACCAGATCGTGGACTTCCTGTCCCACTACAACGTGCTGGCCATCGGCGTGGACGCCAACGGTGTGGGCGATGCGGTCGCACAGCGCCTGGCCCTACTCATCCCCAGGGCCGAGGTGATCGCCCTGACCTCCAGCCAGCAGGAGCAGTCCGAGCGGTTCAAGCACCTCCAGGCCCTGATCCAGCGCGGCCAGATCGCCTGGCCCGGTAACGCCAAGGCCCGCCGCCTCCGCACATGGAAGCGGTTCTACCAGCAGATGCTGGACGCCGAGAAGGACTTCAAGGGCAGCAACTTCATGGTCCACGCCCCGGACGAGCCGCACGCTCACGACGATTACGTGGACAGCCTCTCAATCGCCACGGCCCTCACGCGAGGACTTACTCTACCAACGGTGCAAGTTAGCCGTAACCCCTTCTTCTAGTGGTTACCTAGAGAAGACCGCTAAAGCATCTCCTCAGGCACACCGATAGCCCGCAGTAGGTTGTCGTCACAGTTACCGGGCCGACCGCCCATCCTCAGCAGGGACTGCAGATCGGGGTCCTGGTGAACGTGGTCCTCAAGGCGCTGGATGACCGTCTCGTCCGGCCAGGTCAGGTAGGGGAAGCACCCGCCGCAGACACGACAACACGCCGCCCAGACCTCATTCCCCGCGTCGTCCTCCGACAACGACACCACGAAGTCCTTGTCCTCATCCACCCCTCAAGAGTACACGGGTACACAAGGCCCCTCCGCATGCGACAAAGGGGTAGTGAGTGATTTCACCGACAGGATCAAGAACGGCGAGGCCGGACCCCACTGGCAGGCTTTCACCGCACTGATCGAGGACCCTGCTCCCAACGCCACGATCCAGATGCAGGCGGACACTCCTGGGCACGATCTCGTCCGTGAATACGTGGACCACGCCCACGCAGTACACAGCGCCCTCAAAGAGAACTGGGGCATCACGGTTGACCCCAAGCCGGGCTCCAGCCCAAAGCCGGTAGGCGAGGGGGCTCCGCGCTGGTATGGCGTCGGTCAGGCCCCGGACTACTCCAAACCGGGACACCCCGCCACGCCGCCCCAGGAGCCGGTGCCAACCGACCAGTACACCCCGTATCACACCCTAAAACACGTCCTCCGCACGGACTCCAACCGCAACCTCAGCCGTCAGTTCAAGGGCGTACCAAAGCCTTATGTCGGAGGCTGGAGGACCACGGAGTTCCAGGGTCGTGAGGGCGAGGACCTGGTGGTAGAGGACCAATCCACCGTCCACCGGAGCAAGGACATCGCGATGGATGAGGCCAAGAAGCGCAACGAGCAGGCGGTCTTCGAGTCCGACACGTTCGGCGAGATCAAGAACCCCCACTACCAGCCAAGTTAGCC
>JAKORR010000271.1 GCA_029777735.1 Armatimonadota bacterium
GTCTTGGCTCCGACCTCTATCAGGCTGCCCTACAACCTCCACGACGACCTCAGCGCCTACCTCTACCTTGCTGAACGAATCAACCAGACCGGAAGCCTAGTAGACCCGTTCAACGCCCGTCGCCTCTTCACAATGGGCGGCAGTTCGTTCATCCAGTCGCTCTTCCTTACGGAAGACGGAGTCGAGTTACTGCACTTCAGTGACAGTGTTGTCGCGCCGGCACTGCTTGCCTTCCTTTGTACCTGTGTGCTCTTGCAGGGGGCCTCTTCGCGCAGACACCTGCTCCCTGTCGTGAGCCTCGGATTCCTTATCGGGACGGCAACTGGTCTTGCCGCTCCCAGGGACAATTCCTCTCCATACGTATGGGGTGTCTTGACATTGGTGCTTGCATCGGCACTGCTGGTGGAGTCTATACGAACCGATGCGAACGTCTCGGTTGCATTTGCTTCGGTCGTTTCTCTTGCTCTGGTTCTTCGCTTGAGCCTGGCCGTTCTCCTAGGGGCTACGTTGGCCGTCTACTGCTCACTTCTCCTACGAAGGCGAGCTTGGAAGGAATCGGCAGCGTTCTTTGGAAGTGTCACTGCTTTCACCGGGGCTTGGGCGTATGTGTCCTGGCTCTCGAGCGGAGCAGCGCTATATCCGCTCACAAGGGGTAACGAAGACCCGTCTTTCCCTGGATTTCGATTGATCGAGGAGGGAGCGACTTGGGCGTCAATAAGCAGGTACGTACTCTTCCCAGGTGCGATAGCAGCACTCGCTTGTGTAGTGGCTGGCATCTTGGCAAGCACGTTCATGTCGGGATCTTGGCGGATGGCGACTCTGTGTCTTGCTGTAGGAGGGATGTCCGGTGGAGTGCTTCTTGTCGCAAACCTGACGCTCTACCACCCGTGGGATCACCACCGCTACATCTGGCCATTCTTCGCTGCAATGGTGATAGTCACGGGTCTCGGTCTTGCCCTTAGAAAGAAGGCAGTCAGCATCCAGTCTGCCTTGGTCGTGTGCACCGTTGTGCTTATCGGAGTCGGTACGATTACTGCCAAGGGTTACCCGGACGCATGGGGTCCTGGCACATTCAGGGAATCAGCGAGACAACTCACAAGTCACGGCACCGGGACAAAAGCAGGACTCCCCGGTTCTGAGGTTGTCATCCGCCAGTACAGATCTCTGCAGAGCAGGGTGCCCCCTGGGTGTCGGGTATTTGCGGCCGTAGATTTTCCTTGGGCATTTGATCTTGTGCGAAATGAGATCGCGACTTGGGATCTCATCGGCTTCTCGTCACCCAGGCCGCATATTCCTCTCACCGGCGATTCTGATGCATTGTGGCGGTACCTAGACGATGAGGGGTTCGACTATGCGCTCTTCGTCGATCCACATGCCAAACTTAAGGATTTCGGAGTCGTTGGCATACCAGACGCATATCAAGGCCTCTATAACCTCGATCGTTTTCGGGGTTGGACTGGCTGGGCAGACCCGGTGAAGACGTGGGCTCCGGTGTATCTAGACAGACTCCACATGCTTGACGGATCGTTGACGACCGGGGCGCGTGGCATACACCACCACGCATCCTTTTGGATTGTTGATCTGCGTGCCGCCAGAGGCGACTCCTCAGTATCGCGCCCCCGTTGCAGTGCTTCAGCCGAATCGTGATTGCCGTCTGCTACACATGAAGGCGTGTTCGATGACCGCTCGGTAGCTGTAGTGGTCCCTGCGTACAACGAGCAGACCCTCATCGCCCAGACGATCAAGGGGATCCCGGAGTACATCGACCACGTCATTGTCGTCGACGACTGCAGTACCGACGAGACGTTCGCCAGTGCGCAGGCCGCGGCCGGACCCAAGGTGGTCGTGGAGCGCCTGCCGCAGAACCAGGGCGTCGGCGGTGCCGTTATCCGAGGTCATCAGATCGCGATGGAGCTCGGCGCCGACATCATGGTCGTTATGGCCGGGGACGACCAGATGGACCCCGAGGCCCTTCCGAAGCTGCTCAAGCCGATCACTGAGGACGGCTACGGCTTCGCCAAGGGCAATCGCTTCTTCTCGACGTCGAGTCTGGCGGGCATGCCGAGGCACCGCGTCGCCGGCAGTATGGTGCTGACCTTCCTCAACAAAGCCGCCTCCGGCTACTGGCACCTCGTGGACCCGCAGAACGGGTACACCGCCGTGACCAGAGACGCGCTGGAGCTGGTTCCGTTGCAGAAGGTATCCAAGCGCTACGAGTTCGAGAACGACCTGCTGATCTGGCTGAACATCGCAGGAGTCCGCGCCATTGATGTGCCCATTCCGGCGCGTTACGGTCTCGAGCAGTCAACGATCAAACTGAGCCGCGTCGTGCCGCGGCTGTCCTGGTCGCTGTTCACCGGCTTTTGGCGCCGGATCTGGTACAAGTACGTGTTCTGGTCGTTCAGTCCTATAGCTCTTCTGCTGATCACCGGGCTCTTCCTGCTCGTCGTCGGAACGGGCGTCGGCCTGTGGGCCACATTCGAGGCTTTCCAAGGCAACAGCCCGACGGCCGGTACCACGGTGTTGAGCCTGGTGCCGTTCATGTGCGGGTTCATTCTTCTGGTTCAGGCGTTCGTCCTGGACATCATGGAATCGCCGGACTAGGAAGCATTGTCGGGTTGGCGCGGCTGTGGGCCCATGGACGGTCTGAGGGTGTGTGCGCTCCGCCGGGTCGTCCACACGACCAACGAGTTCTTTCGGTGGGCCATGTGGGCGCAGCGCCCTAGTTGTCCACCGAAAGCTCTCCGCCGACCTCACCAACGACCAACTCCGCAACAAAAGGGTGTCCCAACGAACGTCAGGACGGCATGTGCAAACGCGACGTGCTGCCGGCCCCGTTTCGCCTGGAACAGTGCCAGATGGGCGCTGCTAGAACCTCACGTAGGCGTACAGAACGCCCAGAGTCACGGCTGCAGAAGTTATGACGATCAGCGCGGGTCGCGGCGGACGCAGAGCAGCCCACGCGAGGGCCAGCACGGGTAGCACGACGAAGCTGTAGCGCTGGGGATAGCCGAAGAAGGCGTTGGACAGCCACTCACCGGCATAGACGAGCGTCGGGGTGACCAACAACCCCAGGATCCCGGCCCAGCCCAGGGCCAGGGCCTGCCCGTTCTTCGGCGACAGGGCAGCGGCTGCCACGGCGCCGGCAACCAGGACGACGGTCGCGGCTGCGGCCAGCCCCACCAGACCGGTCTTCTCGAAGAGGTCGACCGGGGACGGCCCGTACATAGGCACGAAGTTGCGCAAGATGTCGTCCAGGGCCGGGCCGTAGGGCCACGGCGTCCCGGGGGGCAGGGTGGAGTTGACGATCTGCGGGGCCTCTTTCAGGCGGCTGTCGCTCAAGTACGCGGGGATCATCGTGGCGACGAAGGCGCCTCCCGCAACGGCCGCGGCCAGGATGCTGCCGAGGAAGCGGTGCAGCGCAGCCCGGTTGCGCTCCTGCCACCAGGCGAGACCCAGGATGATGACCGGGACCCCGGCCAGTACCACGAAGTTCGGCTTGACGAGAACAGTCAGGGTGACTGCCACCGTGAGCACGATGGTGACCCGCAGCGGCGAGCGTCTGGCTGCCCCCAGTGCCAAAGCCGTGACCGCGGTTCCAGCAGCCAGGCTCCAGGCGTCCGGGTTCACGGTGATGCCTTGCGACAGCACAGGCGGCAGGACGGCAACGAGCACGCCCAATGCTCCGGACAATGCGGGCGACAGACTCAGGCGCAGTGCCGCCCAACTCGTCAGGGCAGCCCCGATCGCAAGGCTGATGAGGCTGATGATCCGGGCAGAGATGAGGAATCCCGCTCCGGTCACGGAAGAGAGCGCCTGGCCGAGGTAACCGGTCACCACGTAGTACAGCGAGGGTCGGCCTGCCGCGGTGTTGATGCCCAGTTCCTGGAAGTCGGCAGGGTCGAACGTCGCCGTGTCGCAGGGCGGAGTCGGCCAGCCGGCGTCGATGCCCTCGCACGCCTGGATCCGCATGGCCTCCTGCCCGTCCGACTCGCCCGGAGGCAGGTACCAGCGACCTTGCGAGGCCTTGATCGCTGAGTCCACGTGCTGCAGCTCGTCAACCGGGGACAACTTCGGGTACGTGCTGAGGACCAGACCACCGACGATCAGCACTATGACAGCAGTGACGAGGGGCACGACCCATTGCGCCCGCCCACCAGAACCCGCCACGGGCCGAAGATAGCAGTAGCGATCGGCGGTGCCGTTCGATGGCAGGATGAACGTGTGCGAGTTCTGGTTGCGGTCCCGGCCCTGAACGAGGCCGACACCGTGGCGGACGTGGTCGCGCAGATCCGCAAGGCGCTACCGGCCGACGTGCTCGTCGTGGACGATGCCTCCGAGGACGACACCGCCGCCCTTGCCGCGACAGCCGGAGCCCAGGTGCTGCGGATGCCCTTCAAC
>JAKORR010000272.1 GCA_029777735.1 Armatimonadota bacterium
GTATCCAGGCGCAACTTGTCCCGCAGGGAGGCGCGGGGGCCTAGAGCATCCTCGATACAGTAGCCGCGCAAAATCGCCGGCTCCCCCTTGCGTCGGCCGGAACGGCCCAGGCGCTGGCGCAGACTTGCGACTGACGGCGGAGGACCAATCTGCGCCACGCTCTTCACGGCCCCAATGTCGATGCCGAGCTCCAAGGTGTTGGTGCAGAGGGCGGTCGCGGGCAACTCCTTTTGCTTGAGGGCTGCCTCCGTCTCCGCGCGAATTTCCTTTGAAAGGCTACCGTGGTGGGGCCAGAACTCGTTAGGGACCCGCTCGCGCTCGCACATCTTGTTCAAAAGATGCGTAAATTGCTCCACTTGTCGTCGGGAGTTCGGAAAGACGAGATTGTTTGCCCCTCGAAGCACCTTGAAGAGATGTGCTGCCACCTGGCCAGGGGTGACGGGCTCCGACTCTCCCTCATCGTCGCGCTCAGACTTCACCGCCAAGGGCTCCTCGTACCCTTTCACGAGCACCTTGAGCTCCGAGCCTGCCGCCGCCGAATTCACCTGTGCGGGCTCCGCGTCAGGGCGCAGGAACTGTCCTGCCAATCGCATATCGCCCAGGGTGGCCGAGAGGCCAATGCGGGGCACCTTCCGGTCCAAGGCGCGCTCGATGCGGTGCATCAGGGACTGCAGCTGTTTGCCGCGCTCCGAGCCGATAAAGGCGTGAAGCTCGTCGACCACGAAGAACGTGACGCGCTCGAAGACAGCGCCGACGGAGGACCCGCGGTTGCATAAAAGGGCCTCCAGGGATTCGGGGGTGATAAGGAGCACACCCCAGCGCTTGGCCAAAAAACGGGTTTTTACGCTCGCCGATACATCCCCATGCCAGGGCCAGACGGGAATCTCCAGCTGCGCGCACAGCCGCTCCAGGCGCCCAAACTGGTCGTTGATGAGCGCTTTCAATGGGCTCACGTAGACGATGAGGCCGTCGCCGTCCGTGGCGAGCAGGTGCGTGAGGGCGGGGAAAAATGCGGCCTCGGTCTTTCCGGCGGCCGTGGCCGCCGAAATGATGACGTCCTGCTCCCCCTTGACGATGAGCGGGATGGCCTTTTCTTGCGCGTCACGCAGCTCCTCCCAGCCTTCGGCCCAGATGAAGCGCTGAATGCGCTCGTCCAGGAGGTGAAACGAGGAGCTTTTGCTGGCCATGCGCGCCTTCAGAGCTTGAAGGATGCGAGTTCGTCGTCCTCGTCCACACGCAGGTCTGCGGCGCCAGCCGTGTCCGGCGTTACCTCCACACCGCCCAAGAGCTGCTGCCAGTCCGTGCCCGGGTTCTGCTCCAGCACCGCGAGCATGTTCACGAAGGAAGTGATGGTCGTGCGTGGCGTGCGGAAGTAGGTGTCTCCGATGCGGTTGGCGCAATGCTCCATGAAACTGAAAATGCCTTGGTCGGGCAGTAGGTGTTTGGTGGCGTCGCCCAGGGCGTAGACATGTCGAATTTTTTGCAGCAGGACGTAGAAGTCCTCCGGCGTCAGGCTGGACAGACGCACCACGGGTCCGCTGAAGTCCACGAGACCGTCCGCAGCGAAGGTGTTCTGTGAAAGCCGGCTTTGCAGGGCCGAGTAGCTGTAGAGACCGCGACGGGTATCGAGAAGGAACTCGGGTGTGCCGCCCAGGATGAACCCGAGCCCCACCGCCGTGCCCTGCAGCGAGTCGTTCAGAATGCGCAGAATCTGTTCGTAGTTGGAGTTGCGGGCCTGGGCGTTAGCCAGCTTGTAGAGGTTAACCAACTCATCGAGACTCACCAACAGCCCAGAGAATCCCGCCAGCCGGACAAAGCGCGCCATCAGCTTGAGTTGGTCGAAGACCGCCGCGTCATCGACGATGGTGCGCACGCCGAGCGCCGCGCGCGCGTCTGTCTTGGTGCTGAATTCCCCGCGAAGCCAGCGGATGGCATCCGCCTTGAGCTGCTCATTGCCTTCTTCAAACCCGCGGCAATATGCGGCGATGACATCGGCGAAGTCAAAACCGTTGACGAGCTCCGTGAGGTGCTCGAGCTTCTGGCGGATGACCGCCTCGGTGGACACGCCGGCAGCCTTGGCTTCCGCTTTGGCCGTAGCGATGAACTTCTCCACGATGCCGCCCAGGGCGCCGCCGTCCGGTTTGGTGCGGGTGGCAATGTTGCGCATCAGTTCCGCGTACAGCGACCGGGCCTGGCCGCCACTGGCGTGCAGGCGGCGGTCCGGGTTCAGGTCCGCGCTGGCCACCACCAGCTTCTTCTCCAGGGCGACAGCGCGCACCAGGTTCAGAAAAAACGTTTTGCCAGCACCGTACTCGCCAATGACCAAGCGGAATGTGGAGCCGCCGTCGGCAATCCTGTCGATGTCGCCGATGAGCGTCTCGATTTCCCGCGTGCGGCCTACCTGAATCAGGTGCTGCCCCGAGCGTGGCACAACCCCGGCGCGAAGCGACTGAACGACCGCGTCCCGGTCTCTGGGGCGGATGATTGGGGCAGCAGCGGGGGCGTTCATGTGGGTTGACTCTCCAAGATGTCTCGATTGATGGTGATGGGGTCGTCGCCTTCGGTCAGCGGGTCGTCGTGTGCATCGAATGCAGCCTCGTTGACGCGTTCCAGCGCGCCGTCGAGCATGAGGTCCAGGTCCGACGCCAGGTCAAGGAGTTCCTCGCGTGTCCACTGCGGCCGGGAGAGGAGCTGATGCACGAAGGCAGTATGCGCGGCATCCAGGCCCTGCAACCCCAAGGGGGCATCAGGGACGTGCGCCTCGGGCTCAGGCACCGCAACAACGGCGGGGGCAGGAGGCTGCGCCTCCACGGGCTCTTCAGTAAAGATATTGGACAGCAGCGCCGAGACTTTGTCCGTGTCGTGCTGCAGCGCGGCGATGCGAGCGGCATCGAGCTGGAATCCAGCCGTTGCAGGTTTGGGCGCGACCGAGGATGCGGTCTGAAAGGACGGCGTTCCAAGGGGAGTGGCCTCTGCCGCATGAACGTCCCCGAAAACCTTCTGGGGGTCCACGCCCAATACCTTGTAGACCTTCTCCAGCATCTTGATTTCTGCGGGCGAGACGGCTCCATCCGCCTGGGCCACCGTCACCATGAACTTCGCAATGGCCTCCTTCGCGGGCGCGGCAAGAGGCTCCAGCTTCTTCTTGAGCGCCGTAAGCGAGGGAGGCGCAGCCATCAGGTATCGCAAGTGCGCGCGCAGCCGCTGTTGGTGCGCCGCCGTCAGATGTGTCCAGCCCTCAATGTTCTGCCGTAGGTGCCTGAATTCTTCGGCGCCCAACTCTCCGTCTGCAAAGGCCACGGCGATAGCAAGCTGCACCGTCAGTGCGGCGGACTGGTATGGGGTGCTACTGCAACTCGCGGACTCGCCGTGCGGTATGGAAAACAGCACCACGGTCTCTTCTGGTTTGGGCGTCCTAGCACCATTGAGTACGTCCGGCTCCATGCCAACGTGCAACGCCCCTAATGCGCGGGCCAAGCCGGTCACCGTGGCCCGCTCCAACCGCTGCGCTGTGCCAAGGCAAGCGGCTACCTCCTGCAGCTGCATGACCACCATCCCGCCGGCGATACGGGCCAAAAGCGCATCGAGCTTGCGCCGGGCATCGGAGGGCCATAGGTTGGCAGGGAGTAAGAGAAGGCCTTCAAGCGCGTCGGTGGCCTCGGGCGAACGGCCCAGAAAGCGACTGTAGGCGTCCAGTTCGCTGGTTGTGACGTCCACCACCTCCTGGAGCTTCTTGACCGGCCCGGTGAGCACCGTCACATCCGGCGTATCACCAAATGTTGCCTTGATTTCTCCGTACTCCGCAAGGGTAGCGGATGCAGCACGGTAGAGGAATTTCAGTTTCGTCTTGTTCTTGGAAAGCACCAACCCGCCATTGAGCAATGCGAGGTACCTCTCGTGAAACAGCTTCTCAAATTGTTCTGCACAGCGTGTGACGGGGGTTCGCTTATAGATGTTCGGGTCCCGGCGCACCCAGGCCAATGCCAGGGGTGCGGGAACTGGAACACCGTCCATGGCGCACTGCCCCAGCGCCAGGCGCAGGTAAAGGGGGAGTTCGTAGCTGTCAGGGAATTCGGGCAGTGGCTGCGCGTAGAGCTTGTCTGAGTAGGTGTTCAGCTCCACGACCGTGAGCAAATCGTTGGCGTACCGTTGGAACGATGCGCTTTGACTACCGTAGATGCCCAAAAGCCTGCGAAGCTCCTGCGCGATAGCCGGACGGTCCGCTTGAGCCGCCTTTGCCTCTTCTCCTTTGCCTCTACCGTCAAGAATGACGCGACGCTCCAAGCCGTAGAAAAACAGAAACACGTAGCCGATGTCCGCTGTGGGGTCCTGGCGCCCCCCGGCTAACCACTGCAGATAGGCACGGCGCGCCTCCGGAGAAATGTCCGAGTAACTCGGCCAGTAGTTCATGAGATGCCGGTCTGCGTAGTCGCCCCGTGCAGCCACTTTTTTGGACGGGTCAATCAGTGCCGCGTCAGGCCGCCCGGACGGGGCGCGCAGCGTGGTTCCCACATAGACCAAGCCCCCTGGGATGAGCGTATCTGCGATGGTGACGGGCTGGCCAGCCGAAATCCAGGTGGCTGCGCCGTAGCCAGCAGGAGGGGGCGGGACTTTGTGGTTTCGAGGAACGGACTGGTCGCGATATACGGTGACGGGTTCTTGCACTATTGCCGCCTCCCGCTCAGCCACCGTCGCCTTGCGCGGCTCTTCCATGGGCGAAGCCTGTGAACGTGCTACCGAGGGGAGGGGTGTTGACGCCCATGGCTTCTCCTTTGTGTTTTTGCTCTTGTTCTGGCTGAAGACGTACACGACAGCACCTATCGCGGCCACTACGGCCAAGATAATCCAAACCACTTTGGGAATAGAGGCCAACAAGGCAATGGCGCCTATCAGCAATACGAGGCCGACTCCCCCTCCCCCTGACTTCTTAGCCATTGGTTATTCCTTTTTTGAGGTGCTGTATCCGTGTAACGCAGGGCCCACTCAACCGGTTATGAAGCAAAGTGGATGTTACCAACTGCTTCTCAGACGGGTAAGGTAGCGTCATGCCCTCGATGGGGTGCACTGCTCGCCAAGCTTTGACGGTACCTTCGTGAAGCAATTGACGTTGCTCAAAAGTTAGGCAAAATTGAGACGTTAGTGACCACTTATGGTCATCTGCGTATTAACACCCTTGTAGGCGTCTACATAGCAACCGGCTACATTGCCCGGCAATACCCCCCACTCCGCAAGGCCCCATGATCCTGCGTCAGAAATCAGCGTTGGATGGTTTTGCGTACGAGTTTCTGGATGGCACCGAAAGCCTGGTGGTGGGCGGATTCCACTATGCGTGGTTTGCGCAGGCCAAAAATGCCCGGCTGCGCGTCTTCAGCGCCGAAGATGCCGCCAAGGGCGACATTCAGATGACCTTGCATGGCCAGGCCTGGAGGATGCGGCA
>JAKORR010000273.1 GCA_029777735.1 Armatimonadota bacterium
GGGCGTCTGGGCCTTGACCTTGTCGATAGCCGGCTCGTCGCACTCCACGGCCACGTAAGCCGCTGCGTCGTCGAAGGTCACCTTGAACCGTGTCTGGACCTCGGCAGTCTTCAGGGGCTCGTCGTCCCCCACAGCACCCGCCATGACGAAGCCGCTGGACCACTCGACGGCGTCCCACGCGGTCTCGGTGAGCAGACCATCGATTTGTATCGGCGAGGTGGCACGCATCACCTTGGCCACAGGTGCATCGGCAGCCAAGACCAGGGTACAACAAAGCCCTACTACCCCCGCGCAAACAGCGGTAGCCCTTCTCAGTCGTCGTGCACAAAGCATTGCCAAGTGCCTCCTTGGACAGCGCGGCTCTTCGGAGTCACCTCAAGATGCTCCACCTTGCCGCAGCAGTACACGCCCTCAACAGCAATCTCGCCCTCACGCAGATGCAACTCCTGACGGAAGAGCTTGCCCACGACAAAAGGATTTCGGACTGAGCGCGATTCGCACCAATCCCAACTTGAGCAAGCGACAGCCCTCGCCCCAGCATCCGAGCGCACGATATAGAAGCACGAGTCGTCACTCTCCTCGACTCATACGTTCAGGCCGATCTCGCCATTACCCAAGGGCACCGAGACCGAGGAGTCCTCACCCATCGTGGACCAAACCACGTTGCCACGTTGTAGCGATCCATGACGGCATCACCGACCCGGCCGATGCCTTGTCCTACAAGAGCAGTCACAAGCGGCAGCCTAGCCAATTAGGATGCAGTGTGTCTCTCTCAAAGCCATCACTTCCCTTTCGCCCACAGGCTGGGGAGTGTTCGTGGGCTGTTGCGGACTGTCCTGCAAGACGTGAGTGCTGGCGGACTGCATGCATATGCGGCTGCGCCACCGAAGCGGCGGGCGCCAACTGGGCTCCAGAGAATCCGCGGTGGGGGAGCCGTCGTCCGGCGGCCGCAACGAAGCCTCCAGGCATCATGCCATGGCGCAGCGGACATCGCGATCAATATCCGCTCGAGGGACTTCCGCAGCCTTGAGGATGTTACATCCAGAAGGTATGTCTCCTCGCCGATGACAAGCAGGTTGAGTACGACAGGCAGAAATAAGCCCTTCTGCGATAGAAGCAGAAACATATCGAGGCGTTCCCGGAAGGCGATCTCCCTGTGGCATATCTGGCGGAAGGCAATGGCCAGAGCACCGGATCGATGCCGACGGTCCAGGCTATCGAAGACGACGTAGTCGCCGCTTTGGGAGGTCACGACCAAGGCCACATCGCTGTCACTGCCCCCGGTCCTCATCTGGCCCATCGCGCGGCTCATCTCACCTCCAAGGATGCTCTCGTCCTGCAGAACCGACGCCTCTCGCCGTAGCGCTTATCCCGCGCATCCTTCCACGTCAAACCTCCACTTTCTGCAACGCCAAGGCCAACCCCGCAACCACCACGAAGGACCTGCCGCTCGGCACAGCGAACTAATATCCATCTTAACCCTACAGAGGAGACACTGCTGATGCGTGTGCGTGTGTTGTGCCTACTGGTGCTATTGGCCAGCACCTCTGGTTTCTGTCAGGACCTGCTTCCCTTCGACCGCTCCAAGATTGGCAAGCCGACGCCACTGTTCGGGCGGCCGCTAATGCCGGCGCAGGCCAAGCTCGTCGATGCTGCAGGACAGGAGACCACGCCCAGCCTTCCTTCGGCTGAACAAGCCGAGGCTCAGTACGGTGGCTACGCGGCGGTCGGTGTACCGCGCGGCACGCGTCTGGTCTGGACGCTCGCCAATGACGTGTCTGGAGAATTCCATATCTATTTCCTCGTTCGCAGTGGCCACCAGCAGGGCTATGAGTACGTCTTTCCCGAGATGAGCTATGTGGCTGAGCTGGACGGCCAGGCCCTCGAACTCGAGCTCGCGCGCGAGACCGGAGCTGTGCGTGTCTACCAGAGCAAGGACACCTGGGGGCACGACATGGGCTGGATTCGCACCAGGGCGCCTGTGACACTGAGGCCAGGCCACAAGCTGGCGGTGGGCTGCACAGAGGACTACGCCTTTGTGCCCCTTGGGCTACTTGTGTCTGAGGAAGCGCACCGGCTGACGGTGTCCTTGAGCCTGGTCGAAGCAATGGCTCTGCAGATCCAGAACGCTCGCCTGCTGGCCGACCGCATGGCCAAGGTCTTTCCGCGCATGGAGGCGTCCTGCGAGGCTGCACGCAAGGCCTGGAACGCAGCCGAGGCGCGGATAGATGCGCTGCGGGACGACCTGCAAGCCGCCGGAGAGCGCGTAAAGGCCGGCGAGACGCCAAAGCTCGAGCCCCTAGCGGCGCGCATCGAGGCTTTGGCCCGCGATCTACCTGTGGCCGAGCGCGAGGCGCGCGTGGGCCTGGCAGCAGCTCTGGCCGATGTGCACAGGGAGCTGATCGCCCGCGAGGCGAAGGTGCGAATCGAACGTCCGGTGGACTTCGAGGGGCGCGAGGCGGAGTACGCGCGTGCGGTGGCACAAACCTACGTACAGGCCATCGACAAGCTCGCCCCGGCCGACAAGCAGAAGGACCTCCAGCGCGCCGCGAGCTACTGCTGGCGAGCCGATCAGTTTCTAGCCCGGGCAGAGACGGCCGCCGCCAAGGCAAGCCGCGCGCCTGAGTTGGCCCAGGCGCTTCTGCCCCCGGCGCCTGTCAAACTCCAGCCCGCCCAACGCACCAGCATGTTGCTCAACGGGGTCTGGGAGATGAGTTGGGAAGGCTCTCCGAACGCACCTCCCAACAGGGGCTGGTTCCCGATCCGCGTACCTCACGGCCCCTGGAGTGAGACAGTGGGCGCCTACATGGCGCTCGACCGCAAGTGGCCGTCAGGCCAAGCCTGGGCTTGGTACCGCACCCGGTTCGTGGTGCCCAACGAGATGGCTGGAGCCACAGTCCTTTTGCACTT
Source organism: Armatimonadota bacterium (assembly GCA_029777735.1). Taxonomy (GTDB): domain Bacteria; phylum Armatimonadota; class Zipacnadia; order Zipacnadales; family FEN-943; genus JAKORR01. The sequence goes on from JAKORR010000273.1 coordinate 2,911, forward strand.
TGGGGCTGTTTTCCACCTGTGCGAGGCCTATGTTCGTACCGCCAACAACCCCTGGCAGTTCGCTGGGCGGCACGTCGGCGGCTTCGACAAGTTTGAGTTCGACGTGACGCGTTTCATAAATCCAGGGCAGCCCGCCGAGTTGCTCTGTTTTGTCCACGATACGTCCTACACTGCCCTCGATAAGTCCGACCGCGCTGGCGAGCCAACCGGCTGCTCGTCAGGCCCAAACCACTACGTCATCTCCGACCTATGGGGGGCACGTTTCGGAGGCCTCTGGCAGGACGTGTCGCTCCGGTCGCGCCCAGCGCTCTGGGCCGACGAGGTACTGGTCCTTCCGTCCTATCGCACGCGCAAGCTGACGGTACGCACGCGCGTAGGCAGCCAAGACGCAGGTGTGGCCTCAAACCCCAAGGCCGTGGTGGTCCGCCAGTCGGTGCTCAAGGACGGCCGTCCGGTGCTGAACTTGCCTGAGCGCAGGCTGCCCCTGACTGGCGGCATCGCTTCGGACGAGATAAGCAAGCCCTGGCCCACCCCGGACCTGTGGGGTATCGGCGGTGAGTACGGCGATCCGCGCAATCTCTATGTGCTGCGCACCGAGGTACTCCTACCCGACGGCGACCGGCCTCTCGACGTACGCTACGACCGCTTCGGCTTTCGCGAGTTCTGGATTCAGGATGGCCAGTTCTACCTCAACGGCAAACGCTTGCCCCTGCAGGGCGGTGGAACGTGGTACCTAC
>JAKORR010000028.1 GCA_029777735.1 Armatimonadota bacterium
AAGGAGCACGCGCGCCTGCGCTGGCGCTGCGCCCTACTGCATCGCATGGAGAACTGACATGAACCCAACAACCTCCACCCCGACCGCCGCGCGCGCTGGACTGGTCCTTGCCTTACGCCTCCCACCGCAGCGCGGTGATGGGCCGCAACGGGGTCTCCACGTCACAGCCGCTGGCGGCGCAGGCCAACCTCGCCATGCTGCAGACCGGCGGCAACGCGGTGGACGCGGCCCTTGCCGCCGCCATGGCCCTCACCGTGGTCGAGCCCACGGGCTGCGGCATTGGCAGCGACGGCTTTGCCATCGTCTGGGACGGCCAGCGAGAGAAGCTGAGCGCTAGGGATGACCTGCATAACTTCCTGCGGTCTGTGATAGCGCGGCCTCGGGCGGTCCACAGCGTTGCTTTTCTTGCCAATAGCCGAGCTATTGGCCGCAAAAAGACGCCTTGTGGCCCATCCCGATCCGCACTACCACCGACTCGCGAGGGTTATGCAGGTCATCCCTAGTTAGGCCATCGGAATGAAACGTACGGAACGGAGGCACGGTTGCCACCCGGCACTTCCGCGCTGATGTCGATAAGGCCTACCCCATTGGAATAAACGCACTTGTCGTACCGGACGGAGCCCGCCACCCCACCGTATAGTCGAACGAGGTCATCCAACACGGTCCATATGTACCGGGCGGCGCAGAATGTGACAGCGTCGACTGGGGCAGCGGGCCAGCCTTGGAGGTTCGCCAAACTCACCGAGCTTCCTGCGAGTAGGAGCTCGACAGCGACGTTCTTCGAGCCTATACCGGCCTGCTCACGTGTCGGCAAATTCGGGAAGTAGGCCGCTCCCTTGAGTCGCACGTTGTGAAGGAGAGTTCCCTCATACCGAACCTTGGGAAGGCGCACAGTCTTTCTGTCATCAGAGAGCTCGAAGAAAGGCTTGACAGAAGGGTCGTTGACCTGAAGCTCTACCTCTAACTGGCCCGTGGTGAGGGATACCGCGGGGAACTCCATCACTGCGTTGGAATACTTTTCACTGTTGCTGACCCACAGTTCGGGCAGCGTGAGCACGAGATAAGGTTGACCGCTGCGTGTGGTCAGTTCAGCCCGGGCCTCGGGGGATGGGATGTCGTCGGCCCATGCGGGGAGGTAGGCTGAAACCCCGAGGGCAGCAGCGAGCGCAGTGGACTTCAGGGCACTTCGGAGTGAAGATGGCGTCATGAGTTGCGATTCAGTAGGGTGGGTGGAAGTTTGGAAGGTGTACATCCCTAGCGCCACTCAACGCGTGCAAGAGCGTACAGCGGTCAATGTAACGATTTAACTTGTAGTTGTCATAGTTAAATGTGGCATTGCGGGGTTGCGGGCTTGGCGGAGAGCGAAATCTGCGGGGCTGTCTGAATTTCTGTGTTCAAGGCTCCGTGTAGGGTCCATCGATTCGGATGAACCCGCGCCGCATATTACGCGGCAGGCCGTGTGAAGCGTTCGCCGTAGGCAATGGCGAACTGGTTCATG
>JAKORR010000274.1 GCA_029777735.1 Armatimonadota bacterium
AGCGCGGTTGTGCTCCAGGAGACCCTTAGGTCTGCCATCTCGGACATAGCCAATGAGTCCGACCGGGCGGCGTCGGCGGCGGAGAACTTGGCGGCCCTGTCGGAGGAGCAGGTGGCGTCGGTGGAGGAGATAAAGGCCTCCATAGACCAGGTGGCGTCGCTGATGGAGGCGAACTCCGCGGCGCTGCAGGAGACCAACGCGGGTATAGAGGAGGTTTCCAGCGGGGCGCAGCAGGCGGCGAACTCCGCCACGGACGGTGCGGAGGCGGCGTTGAAGATGTCGGTCCTTTCGGAGAGGGCCATAGGGCAGGTGGAGGAAGTGGTGAAGGCCATAGCGGGAGTTGGTGAGGAGTCCCAGAGGACCTTCGACCGGATCCAGAAGGTGGCGGAGTCGGTGAGCGCCATATCGGGATTTGTGAACACCATAAGGTCCATAGCGGACCAGACGAACCTGCTGGCGCTGAACGCCGCCATCGAGGCCGCAAGGGCGGGGGAGCACGGCCGGGGCTTCGCGGTTGTTGCGGAGGAGGTCCGGAAGCTGGCGGAGGAGTCCGCCACGGCGGCGAAGGAAGTGGAGGATCTGATAGTGCCCCTTCAGGGCAACGCGGAGGCGTCGTTGCGGGTGACGGAGGAGTCCCGCAGGTCAATGGAGGAGACGGTTAGTCGTGCCCACGAGTCGGTGGAGGGTCTGAGGCAGGTTCTGGTTCACATAAAGACGGTGAACGACGCCATGCAGAACATAGCGGCCACGTCGGAGGAGCAGGCGGCGGCGGCGCAGGAGATAGCCCAGGGGATAGACAACGCCACCCAGGGTACCATAAACGTGGTGAACTCGGTGGAGATGATCCGTCACTCCAGCGAGGAGACCGCCAAGGCCAGCGAGGCGGTGGCCCAGGAGGCCCAGGCGCTGAGCCACACGGCGGAACAGCTCAAGGCCCTGATCGCCAAGTTCAGGTACCAGTCCTCCCAGCTGCACCTGAAAGACGGTAGGTAGGGTAGAGTCAGATGACCGAGGGGCTCCCGTGAGATCCGGGGGCCCCTGCTAGACGCCATTAACAGGTCGTACCCGGCGGACACGTCTGGGCCCAGGAAAAATGATTTGTTGACTTGCTTGACTCGCGCGGATATTGCGGTATGTTTAAGTCATGGCCTGGCAGGGGGCGGACCGGTAATAAAGACTTTTTACGCCGGTTCCCATCTCTGATTGGTCAAAACTATTGCAGGAGGAGGGGCCATGAACGGCGGTTCGTGGATACTTGACTCGATTGGCGCTGACAAAATGCGCGAGGCTCACGAAGAAACGGCCCGCCGCCGGCTCGCACTGGCGCTCGGTGTCAAGGCCCACACGGGCCTCCCCGACGAGAAGCTTCGCTTCATCTCGGATGCTCTGGAATTGCGTGTTTTTGACCTGTTGGAATCGGATGACACGGACGCGCTGCGTGCGGCCGCGGCTGAGGCGTTCCAGGTGGCGAGGGCACTACCGCTTCCAGACAAGCCGCTACAGAAGGCGTCTGAATTGGTCCGCATCGGTTGTCTGGGGGTGTTGGGCGATCGGAACCCTGATGTTCGGAGGTTGCTATCAACATTTAATCCGCAATCCCTTTACCACGATTCGGCCAACTGGGGTGATGAAGTCAGCGCAACGGTCTTGGATATCTGGATCAGGCTTCTGCGCAAACAAGGTTGGGAGGATCTCAACGGCGTGCAGTCAGGCGTTGCGAAGCTTCGAGCAAAGCAGCGCGAACGAGAGTCTGAGTTCCTTGAGGAGGCTGAGCGCCGAAAGGATGCACGTCCTGCCTGGGAGCTGATGTCGCAGTACCACCTTGCAAAGGCAGCGGAAATCTTGGGCACCTATCTCTGCCAGGGCTCGGTCGAAGGGTATTACGACGTTCGCCAGCAGCTTGAGGCTCAGTTCGATCGCGCCATCACAACGGCGGCGAAGGGCCAGTTGA
>JAKORR010000275.1 GCA_029777735.1 Armatimonadota bacterium
TCCAGGGCCTGCTGCTTCATCCTGGCGTCGTCGGCCTGCGCGAGACTTGTGGCCTGCGTCAGGGGCAGCAGATCACTAGGCACCTGCCGCGGGAAGGCCGCGATTTTCGCCGGGGGTTTGGCAGCCCGCAGGGTCAGTCGGTAGCTGTTCTTGTCCTCGGTGGAAGTTACCTCCTGCCTCTCTGTGGTCGGGAAGGGTGCCTCGCCCTCCTGCTCTAACTTTGCTAACAGCACCAGAAGCCGCAAGCCACGAGGATCGCCTAGTGCCTTGTCTATCTCCACACGGTTGGTAAGGCTGAGCGGCTGCCCAAGCTCCTTGGCTTCCTCCTCCGAGACCTTTTCGAGCACCATATTCATGATGCCCGGCACTTCCTGCCTCCACATCACGCCTTCCTCGTCGATATAGGTCGTAATGCTCAGCTTCAGTTTCTCCGTCCGGTCGTCAATCTGCAGAAGTCGCCGCTTCTGGCCGCCGATCTCCATCTCACGCCAGGCCTTCACTTCGAGGTAGTGGCGGTCGAAGTCCACAAGCTGCGGGTCGAAGATGGACGCGGTCAGCTTTCGACCGGGCTGCAGGCGACCGGCCGCCGCTTCAAGTTCCAACTGCAGGTCCGAACCCCAGTCCTCGGGTAGCGGCAGAGACTTGGTGAAGACCTGCTTGCCTCCTTCGACAGTCACCTCGAGCCGGTCGCCCCTGACCTCAGCCTTCACGTTCTTGGGGCGCCCAAGCTCGTCGGCGGCCATGGCGATGGAGACAGGGCGCAGGCGGACGTCGGTCTCGATGGTCATCTCCTGGGCAGCGGTCAGCCGGCGGCCATTAAGCACGATGCTGAAGTGCAGCCGTTGACGCGAAACCAATTGCAGACTTCCGTCCGCAGCCCTACGCGTCCAGTTCTCAAAAAAGGCCCACCCGCTTGCCTGCCCCATCACGCTGACGCGATACCAATGTTTGCCCTCAAGCTTGCCCGCCAGGTCAGAGGTGAGTTCGGAAGAGGCCCCACCGGCGCGCCGACACCCCACCAACAGGCATGTGACACAGCACAAGAGGGTGAAGCCTCCCAGCCGCAGGGTGGTCCGGCTTACCATGCTCATTCCTTTTCCCCAGGCTGTGCGGGCCCAGCTTCGTCGTCGGTCGTGGTCGGCAGAGAGAACAGAGGCGTCGAGGGCGGCGGCGCCGAGGCCAGTTCCGGTCTTTTCTCCATCAGCCGACGGAAGGCTTCCACTACCTCGGGGTCAAAGGCCTGGCCGGACTGGGCTACGATCTTCTGCAAAGCTATCTCCGGCTTGAGTCCAGGCGCCCCGGGCTCCCGGGGGTTGATCAGACGCTCGTAGGCGTCAGCCAGGGCCACCAGGCGAGCGTAGAAGGGGATATCCTTGCCGCTCAAGCCCTCAGGAAACCCACTCCCGTCCCACCGCTCATGGTGCGACAGCACCATGGACGTCACAGGGCGCAGGAAGCCGATGGGCTGCAGAATGCTATTGCCGATCATCGGGTGCATCCGGTAGAAGACGTCGTCCTCTGGGTTCACCTCGCCCAGCTCGCCTAGCTCCAGGCCAAGCTTGCCGATGTCATGCAAGATCGCGCCGAAGCGCACTAGCTCCAGTTCCTCCGGCGTCAAGCCCATCTCCTCCGCCAGCGCCTCGGTAAGCTGGGTGACACGCTCCGAGTGGCTGTAGGTGGCCCGATCCCGGGCCTCGATGGTTTGCATGAGCGCCCGGACAGTCTCGTAGTAGTTACGCCGAATGTCCTCGTACAACTCCGCGTTCTCTATGGCCACCGCCGCCTGGTTGGCGAAGGCTGTCAGCAGGTTAATCTCTCGCGCATTGAAGGCTCGCCTGTGGCTTGAGTAGACACGAATCACTCCATGGATCGCGTTCTTGGACCGCAGCGGCACGCTGAGGACCGACCGAATCTTCTCCCGCCTGGCGGCCTCAGGGTATTGCCACAGCGAACTGTGCCCCACGTCACGGTCCTGCACCGGCTCGCCGGCCATGACCCGCTGGTCCATCGGACTGTCCTCGATCCGTACCGGTCCCTTGCTCCAGTACTCCTCGCTCAAACCCACCATGGCCGCTGGGCGTAACTCGCCGGTTTCTTCGTCGTATAGCCTGATGGCGCAGCCCTTGGCCTCAATGACCTGCAGGGCGTTCCTAACAATAAGCTCAAGCACCTGGCGGAGTCGCAGCGTGGAGCTGAGACTTTGGGCCACTTCGTACAGTGTACGATTCTCCTTGGCCATACGGCGCAGTTCCAGCGACGCCCGCGAGGAGGTCATGGCGATGAGGAAAAAGACCGCCGCGCGCACCGCCGGGTCCCAGTCCCCCTGGGGGACGCGCATGCCGTCGGATTCTATTCGCGCTGGCGCGATGTGGCCTGTAAGGGCCGCCGCCAGCAGTGCCACAATGATACCGCCGTAGTCCCCAAAGACCGACCCCGCGAAGACAATCGGCAGGTAGAACAGATGGATGGCAATACTCTCAGTCCCGGCCACATAGACCAAAATGCTTGATAAGCCGAGGGCGGCAAGTAACGCCATTCCCCAGGCAAACAACAACCACAGCTTCGACCTCTTCTCCTCTTGCTTCATGGAACCGCTCTTGCTGGCGGTCATTAGCGCACCTTAGTACCGGGTGGACATTCGGAATCAAGCACTACCAGAGAGAGCGGCTCGCGCTCTCCCGCGGCCAGAACCATTCCTTGAGATTCAACACCTCTTATGGTGGCTGGTTCCAGGTTGGCCACAAGAACCACTGTCCTGCCGACTAACTCTTCGGGGCGATAGCGTGTCGCCAACCCGGCCACTACCTGCCGCGGCTGCTCCTCCCCCACGTCCAAGCTGAGCTTCAACAACTTATCCGCCCCAGCAATGGGCTCAGCGGCCAGCACCTTGGCCACCCGTAGGTCCAACTCCTGAAACTGCTTGAGGGTTATCAGCTTTTGCTCCAGGACCTCAGCCGCTGGCGGCTTCACCTCCTGCCCAGCCCTCCCGCGAACCTTCGCCAGATCCACCCGCGGAAAGATGGGGCTGGGTTTGCCTACCTCGACACCAGCGGGCAGCGCGCCCATGCGAAAGTCCTCCCAGCGCAGAGGCTGGCCGGCTCCGGCCAGCCCGAGTTGACGCCAAATCTCCTCGGCGGCCTCGGGCATCACCGGCCAAAGACCAATGGCCGCGGTTCGCGCCACGTCGAGTACGTCGTAGAGCGCGGCGCCCGCCTCCTCGCGATTGCCCTCGCGCAGTAGATTCCACGGCTGGCGCTCGTCCATCAGCTTGTTCCCCGCCCGTATCAGCTCCCACAGGGCCTCCAGCGCGCGGCGGAAGTCGCAGACCTCGATAGCTTCCTCATACCGTCCGCGCACCTGTTCGGTCAGCTCCGCCAGCGCTCCCGTCAAGCCCCCAGGTGACGGTATCCGGCGCTCAAAGCCCCGCGAAAGCAGCGGCAGCGAGCGGTTCAACAGGTTGCCTAGATCGTTGGCCAAGTCCGCATTGAATCGCGCCAGTAGATTCTCCATCGAGAAGGCTCCGTCCAGGCCGAAGGTCACCTCTCGCAGCAGGTAATAGCGCACGGCGTCGATAGCGATGCTCTCCGACGCCCCCGACATCTCCGCCAACCCTTCCGCCGACGCCAGTGGGTCAATGACGTTACCCAGGCTCTTGCTCATCTTGGCCAGCCCGCTGTCGTCATTGGTCGCAGCCAGCCACCAGCCGTGAGCAAACAGCCTCTTCGGCAGCGGCAGCTCCAAGGCCAGCAGCACCGCCGGCCAAAGGGTGCCGTGGAAGCGTGGCAGAATGTCCTTGCCCATTAGCTGCAGGTCCGGCGGCCAGGTCTGGGCGAACTTGTCCTCGTCCTGCAGATAGCCTGCAACCGTCAGGTAGTTGATGAGCGCGTCAAACCACACGTAAATGCTCTGGGTTGCATCATCAGGCACCGGAATACCCCAAGGGCTGCGCTGCCGGCTTACGCAGGCGTCCAGCAGCCCGCGGTGGATGAAGGCCAACACCTCGTTGCGGCGCTGCTCGGGCTGGATGAACTCGGGGTGGGCCTCGATGTGCTCCGCCACAGCGTCCGCGTACTTGCTGGTGCGGAAGAAGTAAGACCTCTCGGCCACCGTCTCAACCGTGCGGTTGCAATCTGGGCAGCGCCCCCTCTCCAGCTCGTCCTCGCGGAAATAAGCCTCGCACGCCACACAGTACCAGCCCTCATAGATGCCTGCGTAGATGTCCCCCCTGTCGCGAAGTCTCGCGAAGATCTTCTGCACCACGCGCTTGTGCCCAGGCTCAGTAGTGCGCACAAAGCGGTCATACTCCACGTGAAAGCTGCGCCACGCGGCCTTGTAGGTCTCCGCAAGCCGATCCACGAAAACCTGGGGCTCCAGGCCCTGCTCACGCGCCGAGCGGGCAACCTTCTGCCCGTGCTCGTCCGTGCCCGTGGCGAAAAGCACCCTCTCGCCGTGCAGCCTGTGGTAGCGGGCAATTGTGTCGGCAGCCACTGTGGTGTAGCAGTGTCCGATATGCGGCGGTCCACTCACGTAGTAAATCGGCGTGGTTATATAGAAGCACTTCATCTGTCCTGGATCCGTATCCGACATCCCGTTAGGTCACCTTCTTGCCTCTGCTGCCACCTCACCCGGGTCCCGGCGCCTTCTTCCTGGGCCCGCAGCTCGGCTCCCTGCGAGGACGACCGCCCTCGCTAGCGCACCTTTCATCCACAGCCGGACGAGGAAGAGCCGCCCGCCCCCGTCGACCGGCTGCAGAAGGTCGAGAGCTTGCGGACGGTCTTTGTTGACTTGCACTTGGGGCAAGCCTGAGGGGCCTCGGCCTGCTCACGACTCAGAAGACGTTCGAATTCCCAGCCGCAGCCCTCACAGCGATACTCGTACACCGGCATGGCCTCACACCTCACGTCAGGGGCCGGGCTCGCTGCCCACACCCCGGTCCGGATACCGCAACTTAGTGTCCCTGGCAGCCCCGGCAAGAGGTAGCCTGGCAAGAGGCGCACCCGCTGGCGCCACCAACGCGGCTTGAGCTCCCCTCCTTGCTGTGCGATCGCATGAAGCAAGTAGTCATCTTCCTCTGCACGTGGCTCTTGCCACAGACCGGGCACTTCGCTTGAGCGTCCTTCTCCGCGCGCGACCGCATCATCTCGAACTCCTTGCCGCACTTCGCACACTGGTACTCATATACCGGCATCACTGCTCACCTTGCTTCTTGTTGGAGCTTCGCCTCCGCCATCGCGGCCGCCTGTTCCGCCCGCGCCCTTTCTTGCCCTCCTGCTCCCTGCCCTCACTTGCCTGAGGCTGCTTGGGCGCCTCCTGGGCCGATCTGGCGAAAGGCTCCTGCGCCCCATCGGGCTGCCGTTCTGGCTTTGCCCCACGACCTTTGCCTCTGCCGCGATCCGAGCGCCCCCTCGGGCTACTCGTGTCCCACTGCGGCTGGGGCTCCCCCTGCGACGAAGACTGTGGGCCAAGGCCTTCGAGAGCTTTCTCTCGCTCCGCGGCCTCGCCCAAATCGTATAGCCTGAAGGCCGCCGTCGTCCCGTTCTCGAGAGCCACCGTAACCTGCCCCGTCAACGGACTTGCGGACAGAACCTGCCCAGGGCCTCGCGGCGTGGTCACAGTCTGTCCAGCCTTGGGCATCTCGGTCAGAAGACCCCTGTAGGTCTCGTGCTCGTATAGCAGACAGCACATCAAACGGTCGCATAGCCCGCTAAGCTTGGCCGGGTTGAGGGCCAGCCCCTGATCCTTCGCCACCTTGATGCTCACCGGCTCGAAGCTGTGCAGAAACTGAGCGCAGCACAACGGCCGCCCGCAGGGGCCAATGCCGCCGATCAACTTAGCGTGGTCGCGCACCCCCACTTGCCGCAGCTCAATGCGGCACCGGAAGATACGCGCCAGATCCCTCACCAGCGCCCGAAAGTCTACCCGCCCCTCAGCGGCAAAGTAGAACACCAGCCGGTGTCCGTCCAGCGTATAGTAGCAGTCGATCAGCCGCATTGGCAGGTTGTGCTCGGCAATCTTCTCCGCACACATCGCCAGCGACTCCTGCCGATGCGCGTTCTGCTCCTCGCGGCGCCGCAGGTCACTCTGGTTGGCCACCCGCAGTAGCGGCGGCATCGCCGCCACTTGCTCGGCGGGTAGGTGGACCAAGCAAGCCACTTGCCCCAGGTCTACGGCACGATCCAGCTGGGCCACTACCCTGTCGCCCGGCACTACCTGCAAGTTGCCCCGCCGAAAGTACATCACTGGCTGGCCTGGGTCGAAGCTGACGCCTACGGCCAGCGCCTTCTTCTTGGCTCTATCCTCATCCTCGGCCTTGTCCTTCCTCTCTTCCCTCTCGCCGTCCTCAATGGCTTCACTATTGTCCATGATCATAGGTCAAAGATCCATTATATGTTGCCCGCTCGGGCCTCACTTCTCTCCCTGGGCGCTCGGTCGGCACGCCTACCGTTCTCCCTGGCGCGGTCGACAAGAGTGCCCAGCACTCTTTCCACTTTCTCCAACAGCGTCTCGGCGTCCCTGCGGTCGGCAGCAAAGGATACCTCGTGCTCCGTCGCCGTGAACTGCGCCAGCCGCCCGTTGCCCTCCGTCCGCTTCCCACGACGCACCGACGCGGGCCGGTACAGCCCCACCAGGATATGACACTCCCGTGGCCGCAGCTTGGCGCGGTCGTCGAGCAGAATCGTCACCTTCCCGTCGCGCCACGACAGCTCCGTCACACCCGCCTGCCAGCACCAGACTCGCAGCTTCGCCAGTCGGGCCAGGTTGACCACCGGGACCGGCGGCTTCCCGTAGCGATCGCCTAGCTCCTCCACAATATGGTCGATGTCCTCGACGCTCTGTGCCGCCCCCAGTTGTCGGTAGGCAGAGATTCGCTGGTGATCGTCGGGAATGTACTCCGACGGGATCACCGCCACCACGGGCAGGTCGATAGTCGGGTGCCGGTCGCCCAGATAGGCCACCTCTCCGGTAAGGGCCTTGACGGAGTCGGCCAACATTTCGCAAAACAGATCGAGGCCCACGGCCGCCATCTGCCCGCTCTGTTCGGCCCCAAGGATGTCGCCGGCGCCGCGAATCTCCAAATCACGCATGGCAACCCTCAGCCCACTGCCCAGCTCCGAGAATTCCTCGATGGCCACCAACCGCTGCTCCGCTTCTTCTGTCAGGTGCTCCGGGTAGCGGTAGAGTAGATAACAGTAGGCCTGCTGGTCCGATCGGCCCACCCGCCCGCGAAGCTGGTAAAGCTGCGCCAGGCCCAGCCTGTCCGCATCGTCCACAATGATCGTGTTCGCATTGGTCACATCCAGGCCGTTCTCCACGATCGTCGTGCACACCAACACGTCCACCTCGTGAGCGTAAAAGGCCATCATCACCTGCTCCAGGTCCTCTTCGTCCATCTGCCCATGACCAATGGCCACCCGAGCCTCGGGCACAAGCCGCTGAATGTGCGCCGCCACATGCTCGATACTGCGCACCCGGTTGTGCACGAAGTAGGCCTGGCCCCCCCTAACCAGCTCCCGCCGCAAAGCCTCGCGTATGAGATCATCATCGCGCTCGCGCACGTAGGTGCGCACGGGCAGCCGCCCCCACGGTGGATCGCTGATAACCGTGATGTCGCGGATGCCGCTAAGGGCCATGTTAAGCGTCCGTGGGATGGGCGTGGCCGTCAGGGTGACTACGTCCACGGTGTGGCGCAGCTTCTTGAGCTGCTCCTTCTGCGCAACCCCAAAGCGCTGCTCGTCGTCTATGATCACCAGCCCCAGGTCTCGAAAGCGAACGTCCGACATTAGCAGACGGTGGGTGCCTATAACGATATCGATACTGCCCGACTTCAAGCCATCGATGATCCGGCGCTGCTCAACCTTGCTCTTGAAGCGACTGAGCATTTCCACACTGACCGGATAACCTGCCAAGCGCTCCTTGAAGGTGTGGTAGTGCTGGTCGGCCAAAACCGTGGTTGGCACCAGCATCGCCACCTGCTTGCCGTTCAACACGGCAATGAAGGCCGCACGGATGGCAACCTCCGTCTTCCCAAAGCCCACGTCGCCGCAGATGAGCCGGTCGGCAGGACGCTTACGGGCCATGTCGCCCTTGATCTCCTCGACCGCCCGCAACTGGTCGGGAGTCGCCTCGTGGCGGAAGGACGCCTCGAGCTCATGCAGCCACGGGCTATCCGTGTTGTAGCAGTGCCCGGTCACCTGCTCCCGCGCTCGATACAGCGTGAGAAGTTCCTGCGCCAGCAACAGCGCTGACCGCCGCGCGCGCTTCTTCTGACTGTCCCACCGCTTGCCGTGCAGCGAATGTAGCGTCGGAGGCTTGTTCTCCACCCCGAGGTACTTCTGGATGCGGTCAAGCTGCGTGACGGGGACGTACACCTTGTCCCCCTCAGCATATTCGATAAGCAGGTACTCGCGCTCGATGCCGTCGATGCTCTCGCGCACCATGCCGCGGTAGATACCTATGCCGTGGTGAATGTGCACCACGTGGTCGCCCACGCTGAGTTCCCGCAGCGACGTAACGGAAAAGCCTGGCTTGTAGCCGATCTCTTCCCCCCGCCGAATCCTCTGCCACCCGAAGACCTCTCGCGCAGTCAACACCACCAGACCGGCCAAGGGCAGTGTGAAGCCAGCAGACATCTCACCGTGCGCCAGGTACGCCCCACCAGGGCGCGCCTCGAAGGAGCCGTCCAGAGTCTCTAGCTCCGTCAGGCCGCGCGCCCTGAGCGCCTCCCCTGTGTCCTCGATCTGCTTGGTACAAATGACTACCGTACGGCCCTCCTGGCACCACCGCTGCACGCCCTCCACGAGCATGTCCATCCGCCCGCCGAAGGTGTCCGGCGGCAGCGTGCTCAGCTCCAGCCGCTGGATCTGATCCTCCCAGGGCACCTCAGGCCGGAGTAGGCTCAGATACACTGCCCGCCGCCGCCAAGGGCTGCGCTTGAGGTACTTGCCCAGCAGCGCCTCGAAGCTGAGACAGGCGGACTGCGGCAGCCGCAGATGTGTGCCCAGCTTGACCGCCGCCTGCTGCGCCCGGCCCAGGTCCGCCATGAATTCCTCCGCTGCCTGCTGTACCCGGTTCGGCTCGTCGATGACCAGCGCCGACTCCTCGGGTAGGTAGTCGAGCAGCGTGTTTAGCTCCGGATAGAGGTAAGCTACATAGTGGAAAAGCTCCGGCGTCGGCCGCAGCCCCTCCAGCGCCTCCAGATCGGCCTTCATCCTCTCGCGCAGCCGCTCCCCCTCCCGCTTCTTGCCCGCCTCGAAGAGGCGGTCCATCTCGCGGCGGAAGGCCGTACGGATGGACGGCAACGCGCGATCGACCCATTCGCGCGTGAGCAGCACCTCGCCCGCCGGCGGCACGCTCACCGCCTCCACATCAGCGGTGCTACGCTGCGAACCCGTCTCAAAATATCGCAGCGAGTCAACCTCGTCGCCGAAAAACTCCACGCGCACGGGGAACCGCTGCGTCGGCGGGAAAAGATCAACCAGTCCTCCACGGACGGCAACCTGCCCCGGCGCTTCCACCAGCGGCGTTCGTTGATAGCCCAAGGCGTCCAAAACCCGCAGCAGCTCGTCCCTGTCTTGCCGCTCGCCACGCCGCAGCTCACAACGCGCCGCGGCCCAAACCTCCCGTGGAGCCGTTAGGTGTAGGAGGGCCTGGATCGGCGCCACTACTAGCGCCGGCTTGCCCGCTGCCAGTCGGTCGAGCGCCCGCAGCCTCTGCGCCACTTCCTCCACCTCGGGCAAGACACCATCGTACAGGGCATTGGCTACCTCGGGGTAGAAAAGCACTTCCACAGGCTCGCCTGCCAGCAGATCCCGTGCATCGTCCGCCAGCGAGCGGCCCCGCTCAGGACTATAGGTGATCACGAGCACGGTCCGCTGTGTCTCCAGGCACAGGTCCGCCACCACGAACCCACGCCCGGCACCGACGCCCACGGCCAATAAAGGCCCCTTCCCTGCTGCCGCTGCCTCCAGCCGCAGCAAGGCCTCTTCCCGACCTGCCAGATTCCTAAGCGATCGTGCGAGCGAAGCCAACTGCCGGTATCACGCCTCGTTAGGGCCGCCGCATACACAAACTCCCCTTTCCCGAGGTTTGCTCGGGCGGGTAGTCGACATCTCAAAACCCGCGACCACGTATGTTCTAGTAACTATTTTACCCTTCCGCCACCCTCTCCCACACCAACTGCGCCGCGCCGTGCAGCCCGGCTTTGTTCCCGAGCTGGGCAGGCACGATCTGCCTCGGGTCAAACTTACCCTGGCTTATCAGGCTGCGAGCCGCCACCGTCCGCCGAATCGGTCCCAGAAGCACCTCGCCCGCCGCCGCAATCCCACCGCCCAACACCACCAAGTCCGGATCCGTGTAAACGATCCCTGTGCAGATTCCCACGCCAATCCAGTGGCCGACCTCGTTCATCACCTCAACGGCCAGATCATCACCCTGTTGGGCAGCCAACGCCACAAAGCGCGGGTCGATTCTGGACAGATCCCCCTCGCACAGGCTCAGCAACAGCGTCTCCCGCCCAGTCTGGATCTTGCGTATCGTCATATCGATGATGGCCCCGCGCCCAGCCTGCGCCTCGAAGCACCCGTGGTTCCCACAACCACACAGCGCACCCTCAGGGTTGACAATGCTGTGGCCGATCTCCCCGATGAGCTGCCGGGGGCCCCGGATGACCCTGTTACCCATTGCGACGCCCCCACCAATGCCTGTCCCCAGCGTGAGCATCAGCAAGTTCTCGACATCGCGCCCAGCACCCCAGCGCAGCTCGGCCAGGGTCGCACAGTAAGCGTCATTATTGATGAACACGGGCATGCCTAAGCGCGTCGAGAGCTCCGGCGCCGCTTCCGTATCGTCGAGGGCCGGAAGGTTGGGGCATCTCACCACATGGCCCCTCTCGGGTTCCACCACACCCGGTATGCCTACGCCCAGCCCCACGGGCCTGCCCTCAACGCCAACGGCGACTTCCTGGACCCGCGTGGCCAGCTCCTCGAGAATCACCGACGAGTCCTTGGTATGCGGCGTGTCAAAGCTCGCGCTGGCAAGCTCCCTCCCCTCCCAGTCAAGAGCACCCACCACGAAGGTCGTGCCGCCAAGATCAATACCCAACGCGATTTCTCTCTCTTCCAGCATTGACTAACAATCCTCTCCCCCGCCGCCCAAAACCGGGGCGCTCCAAACCCGGCAACCCCCACTCCACTGGCGGGATTAGGTGGTGGGCCCCAGCATCAGGGCAGTTCAGAGGTCTCCAAAAATGTCCTCGTCGTCGGGTTCCAGCTCCTCGGGTGGAATCTCCTCCCGGGGTGTCCCCAACCCACTACCCTGGGCCCGACGCCTCTCTGCCTCTGAGCGCGATTCCAGAAACTCCACCCGGTTCGCCACAATCTCCACGCTCTCGCGCCGCTGGCCATCCTGGGTCTCCCACTGCCGAGCCCCTACCCGCCCCACAATCGCCACCATTGCCCCCTTGTCGAGGAACTGCCCGATGATCTCGGCCTGCCGCCCGAAGGCCACCACCGTAAGGAAGTCCGCCGCCCGCTGTTGCTCTTCACCTCTCGGCGGCCGGTCAACCGCGATCCGAAACCGCGCCACAGGTGTCCCGGACTGCGTGTACCGCATGTCCGGGTCTGTTGCGAGTCTGCCAACCAATGTGCAAATGTTCACGAGATCCACATCTCCTCAGCACGCGACTGCCGCACCTTGCTAACCCCGCTGCTGGTTGGGCTAGGCCCAAGTCGCTAGTCCTCCTCCTCCTCTTCCGCTTCGTCTGACTCCACCTGGGCTTCTGCCTGAGCCGGGACGGCGGGTGCAGCCTCCGGGGACAGCTCCTCTCCCTCTTCAACTTCCTCCTCCTCCTCGCCAGGCGGCCGATAGATCGCTTCTGGCTGCGCGACAACCACCATCATCCGGATGACCCGCTCGTCCGACATGGCGGTGTGCTTGAATTCCTCCACCACGTTCCCCGGCGCCTCAAAGTAAAGCAGCTTGTACAAACCCTCAGTGCGACGCCGAATCCGGAACATGAGAGGCCGGCGCCCCCAGTCATAGTGGGCCTTGACCTCTCCTCCAAGGGAGGTAATGTTCTCCTCCATCCCTCTCTGCACATCCTCAACCTCAGCTTCTTCAAGGGTAGGGTCGATGATGTACATGCATTCGTACAGCCGAACCTCGTATTTAGGCATTTTCAAGTTCTCCTTCCTATGGCCTAAAGGCTTCCAGGGGAAGCAGGAAGGTCCGCCGCCCCATGCGTCCAGCAAAAGGTGAGCACCGGGCCTAGTGCCGGTGCCCTTTAGCATTATACAAACCCTACCCCACTGGAGGCAACCGCCCTCACGCCCTAGAGAGCCTATGCCTGATCCCCCAGGCAGGATTCACGACGCATGAAATGCCAGTCCGCTAGCTTCGCCCCGATACTCCAGTATTCGCTCCAAAAGGCGAACAGCGGATTGCACTTGGACGGATCGAAGTTCCCAGCCTCGTCGAGAATCGATTCATCACAGTAAACTGCGACGATCTCCCCAATGAGCCAGTCGTGATTCCCCAAGTGCACCGTCTCGATCAGCTTGCATTCCATCGACACAGGGCACTCCTCAATCAGGGGCGACCGAATCAGCAGAGACCGCTGCACGGTGAATCCTGCGGCCTCGAACTTGTTCATGTTCCGGCCCGACTTCGACCCGCAAAAGTCCACCTGCCGCACTTGATCCGCGCGCGGCAGATTCACCCCAAAGTCACAGGTCTGGTTGATCAGCGTCAGCGAGTACTGCATCGTCCCTACGGCGATCCCCACCGTCGGAGGATTGGAGCTGCAGATCGAGGACGCGCCGATGGTGATGATGTTGGGCTTGCCCTTCTCGTCCACGCAGCTAACCAACACCACCGGCCACGGGTAAAAGTAGCGCGATGACGGACTGCTCCTTTGTAGCTTGGCCATTGGGCACTATCACCTCCGCTGGGCACCGCCTGCCGGCGCTAGCCTCCCACGTGATTCTGCCGCTAGTTACTCCAGGCGCTTCCCGACGGCGGCTCTTTCAATCAGTTTCCGCTCCACGCTAGCCTTTCCTCTTGCCTTCCTCGGACCACGCCTCTCACCTCGAGGACCCCTCTGGGAGATTCGCCCACGCGAGGTGAACGATTCGTCAGTCACGTCAGTCGGGCCAAGCCGCTTGGTTTTCCACGTTATCCACACAAGACTCCACATCGGCGCGGGCAGAAGCTCTAGGATCACGCCTCCCGACCAACCCGCGATTACAACTGCGGCAACTCCATGGTCGCGGCGCGAGCGTCGGTAGCTCGGTGGTCTCTGCCTCTCGATGAGACACAGCACCCACAAGGACGCGCGCTAACCTCCTCGAATACCTCGGTAGGCGACAACCTGACGGTAGAGACAGCGCCACTCACTGCTCTGTCTCTGCCAATCCGCGGCGCCCTGTGCGCCTGTCGGAGGATGATGATAATGTCCGGCATCCTAGGGTCACGAGAAAATCGCCCCTTGTCATCACGCAAGACGGCCA
>JAKORR010000276.1 GCA_029777735.1 Armatimonadota bacterium
CGAGAGCAACGCTGGCCTTCGACTCTCCTCACCTCGTGCCGCGGAGAAGGGGGACCTCGTGTCGGCCTGGTCAAGCCAGTACGACAAGGACCCCACGCTGCGGCCTCGGCTGGTGCTCGATCTGGTGGACGACGCTGGGATCGCCGAGGGTTTGCAGCGCATGAAGCTGGGCTGGCGGCTGCGCGCCGAGCAGGCACGTCTCGCCGACTACCGCGACACAGTTGAGCGACAAGGGCGTCCCGAGCGCGCGCAGCGACGGGTCAAGCGGGTGGAGACAGCCTTGGTGGATGTGGCGGAGAAGCTGGCCAAGCCCTTGGCCACGCCCGACGCGGTGGCGGCGATCGAAAGGGCCCTGAGGGCCGCCGACGCGAGCCTCGCCCGGGCGTGGATACAGCTCAGCGCGGATCTGGCCTTCGAGCACAACCGCCGCGCGGGCCTGCCGCAGGATTTTGCCCTGGGCGTCGTCACGTCCATGGAGAAGGTTCTGCGACGCGACGTGCCCTTCCTGGGACCCTTTGGGTCGGAACTGGTTCTCGAAGCCGCGGGCAACGAGTACGAGGGCGGCCAGGTGGTCCTGGTGCCCATCGACCGCGACCTCGAGGCAGTCGAGTGGGAGGTCAAGCCCTTCGACGGCAACGCGGCAGGCGTGAGAGTGTCCGCCGTGCCCGTGGGCTATGTGAAGAGCCACACCCCGGCGCTGACCACGCTTACGGCGCCGAGCGAGTGGTGGCCGGACCCGCTGCTGGACTTCCTGAAGACCTTCGACTGTCCCCGGGGCGAGGTGCAGCCGCTGTGGGTATCGGTCTACGTCCCGGAAGGTACCCAGCCGGGCGTCTACTCGACACAGGTAACGGTTAAAGCCCAAGGCTTGGCGCCGCGCACGGTGACGCTGCGCCTGCGGGTCTACGGCTTCGACGTGCCCCGCCAACAGCATCTGAGGACTGTCTGGGGCATGAGCGAGGCCAACTTTTCCCGATTCTACGCCGACCGCTACGATGAGGAGTTCGCCTGGCGTTACTTTAGCCTTTTCCTGGCGCACCGCATGGCGCCGGGCGACCTATATCGAACCAAGCCCACGGGCGAAAAGGGACAGGACAACGTCTACCACCTGGCTAGCGTAGAGGCGCAGCGGCGGCTCATCAACGCGGGCTCGGCCTGGTGGAACGTGGGCTACGTGCTGGCACCCCAGCATGTAGTCAAAGAATACAAGACCTACGAAGACTATCTGAAGGCTTGCGTGGCGATGCTCCGGGCGGAACTGGACCGGGTCAAGACCGCCGGCTGGCCCCAAGGCAGCTACGGCATCTACTTCCTCGACGAGACTTCAGACTTTGAGGCTCTCGCTAGAGCTGCGCGGGTCATGCGCGAGAACTTCCCCGGCGTGCCGCTGATGACCACCGGCTACGACCGCAGCTATGGGGTTGACAAAGCCTCGCCCGTGGCGGATCTGCTTGACATCTGGGTACCGCTGACTCCGCGCTATCATGAGGACCTGCCGCGGATCCTGGAGGGACGTAAGCTGGGCAAGCAGGTGTGGTGGTACACCTGCGTCGGGCCGCGCGGGGCCAAGGACCTGAACTGGTTCGTACAGTTCCCGGCGATCCGGGCGCGCCTACTCATGGGCGCGGCGACCTGGAAGTACCAGCCCGACGGGTACCTCTACTACCGCGTGGCGGGCTGGGGCTATAACGACAAGCCTATCACCGGCGGACCCTATACAGATTGGCTGCCGCGCTATCACCCGAACCTGCCCGACGGCGATGGCATGATCATCTGCGCCGGACCCGAGGGCCCGCTCACGACGGTGCGGCTGGAGAACATCCGCGACGGGATAGAAGACTATGAGTACTGGTGGGTGCTGCGGGACCTAGTAGACCGCGCAAGGCAGCAGGGCCGCGAACCCGCCGAGGCGAAGCTGCTCGACGTGCCCGAGGGCCTGCTCAAGAGCATCACGGAGTACAGCGAGGACCCAGCGGACCTGTACGGCGTGCGGCGGCAGGTGGCTGGAGCTATCGAGCGGCTGTCGGGCGTGAAGCGCTAGGCGACTGCGCCGCCTGCCCTTGAGCCTGAGCCATGCCCGGCGCGTGAGGCAAGCGTGGAAGAAGAGAGCCAGGAAACACCCAGCGTCTGAGGGAATAGGAACTAATGCCAAGTTAGCCTCGACGATCGTGATGGACATGCTGGCCGCTGTCCTGCTGCTGGTAGCGTACCTGCGAGGGCAAAGTGAGCACGTAGAGAGGCTGTGGATCGAAGGGCGGCTGACGTGGCAGATGCTGCCGCTGCTGATTCTGACCTTCGTCGTGGTAGGGCTGGCACAGGTGCTGTTGCCGTAGGATGCCGTGTCCAAGTGGGCGGGCGTGGAGTCGGGCCTGCGAGGCATCTCCGTAGGCAGGGTGGCGGGAGTGATAGTTCCTGGAGGGCCCTAGGTAAGCTTGCCTTTGGCAGCGGGCCTTTTGTGTGCGTGCGCCAGCATCCCTACTAGGGTCGCCTTCTTGACTTGATAGGCTGGTTGCTGTGGGTCGTCCAACCGGGGCTGCCGACGGGAGTAGGGATTCTCGGCTGGCAGTTGACACTGGCGCGCTTCCTCAGCACTCTCTTCCTGCCCGTGGCGGGGTTCATCGTCCAGTCACTCACATGGGTGATTGGCTGAGAGAAGCCACAAGGCCGAGCGGCTGTCCTCGACCCTCGTCCACGACCAGCGTGGCCCGCGCGCTCGCCTACCGGCTCCGGTGCACACGGAATAGAATCGCCGTCGCGATCATCAGCAGCAGGGCGCCTGTGACCACGAAGGGCACTCTTATCCCTAGCCAACCAGCCATGATTCCACCCAGCAGTGGACCCAAGGCAGTGCCTAGAGAGGAGGCGCAGGTCGTCAGGCCGTAGGCGCGGCCATAAGCATGGTTGGGAGCTATGCTGGCAACGAGAGCGTTCATGGTGGGGCCTGTGCCGCCGGCCACGAACCCGAAGGCTATGCGAATAGCAAAGAGCTGCGCCACGCTGGTGGCAGCGGCTTGGAGCATGAAGGACAAGCCAGAGCTGAGCGTGCACGCGAAGAGCATGGCCTTGTGGCCGATGCGGTCTGAGAAGCGGCCCACCAGAATGGCACCGAGGCCCGCTACAATTCCCCCCACAGCCAGCAACAAGCCGGTGATGCTGGCCACCCGCGTCGAGTGTGGCATCAGCTTCTCGACGAATAGTGGGAAGATTGGCCCTACGACCATGCCCGAGAAACTGATCATGAAGAACACAGCCAGCAGTGTGGGGAAACCGCGCACCCCGAGCACTGAACGAAGGCTCGTCTCGGGCGCGCGCTTGTTGCTCTCGCCGTTGCCGTTGTAGGAAGCAAGGGCGTGCACCGGCTCGCGCACCCCGAACAGCACCAGAGCACCGCCGGTGAAGAGCAACAGACCCGTGATGGCGAAGGGCAGACGGTAGCCGAAATGGTCAGCTATCCACCCGCCCAGCCACGGACCGATGGCCCCGCCAGAGAACACGGCCATCTGCATGATACCCAAGGCGTACCCCCGCTGGTCCTTGGGCGTCGCGCTGGAGACCAACGCGATTGCGGCGGTGACAGTGCCGGTGAGGGCCCCCTGCAGCAGTCGCAGGGCGAAAAGCTGATGGACGTTCGTCACCAGACCCATGAGCGAGCAGACGACGGCTCCCCCGAACATAGCGCGCTGGACCATAAGCTTGCGCCCATAGCGGTCGGCCACGAGCCCCCATGCGGTCGGCCACGAGCCCCCATAATGGGGCAAAGATGGCCTGAATAACGCCTGTCCCGGTGACAAGAAGGCCAGCCCAGAGCGCTACGTACTTCTCCTGAGTGACGCCCAACTCCCGGGTGTAGAAGGGAATGAAGGGCA